>CAKZLZ010000125.1 GCA_937127435.1 uncultured Verrucomicrobiota bacterium
CCATGTTCGCCAAAGTTGCGGTAAAAGGTGATGATAAAGTGCCGCTGTTCCAGTATCTTACAACTAAAGAAAATCCGGATTTCACCGGTGATATTAATTGGAATTTCGAGAAGTTCGTGGTGGATGGAGATGGGGTGCTTCGCCACCGCTTCCGCTCAAAAACCAAGGTGAATGACGAAGCGTTTCTCAATGTTTTGAATGAACTGCTTCCCACTGAGTGATTTCCGGATCCATTTGAATATACTTGATTAGGGAAAAGAAAGGGACATGATGTGCCCATGCCTTCCTTTCATTATGACCGACTCACCCAATTTGCCGAAAGTGATGCAGCCGGGATCATTCATTTTTCCTGTCTCGCCCGCTATGTAGAAGAAGCGGAACATGCTTTTTTAAGCAATGCCGGATTTCCCATAGCCATACATGATCCCCGCTCATTAAGGTGGCCGCGGGTGAGCTTTAAGGCCAATTACATCCGTCCTTTTTTACCCTTTCAACAAATCCGGGTCATTCTTAACCCCATTTATGTGGGGCGGTCTTCGATTAATTGGAAATGGTCTATGTTACTTTCCAAAAGCAGTGACGTCTCTTGTGAAGGGGAAATGAAAGTCGTTTGTTGTGTTTTGAAAGCTGGTAAACTGGATGCGTCTCCACTGCCTCCCGCATTAAAAAAGAAGCTTACTCATTCTGCTTAAACAGGGTCTGGCAGCTCTCCTCATACAGGTCTTTGGCTGCAATGAGGATGTCACCGAGAAGGCCTCCGGGCATTTTTGGTTTTGCAGATTTTTTTTCGTAGGGAGGGGGACTGACCACGAAATCCGGTTCTATTGGCGTTGATGGCGCTTCGTATCCCTGTTGCCAGGCTTTGACTTTCATCATCCGGTATTCACTTCCCGCGGAAAGGAGGATGAAAATTCCAATGATGAGTAGGGAGAAAAGGTCATAACGAAGACCCAAAACGATGAAAATAACGGCAAAGATTTTTCCAATGGTTGCCGCAATCCGGGTGGCTTCCAGCGGGCCTTTGTTGAGTGAGAGGGTTCCCCTGAGTATGCGGCCGCCATCCATGGGGAAACTGGGCAGGAGGTTAAACAGGAACAAACTCAGATTCATGACTGCAAACACGATGAATGTGAAGGTGCTCCAGCGGAACAGGGTATGCTGCATAATAAAGGCCAGACATCCGCCAATGATGGCCAGGGCCAAACTGACATAGGGGCCGGCCAAGGCAATCCTCACTTCGACGTGGGGATCATCCGGAAAACCGAGGGTTCGCGCTACCCCGCCCACAGGGGTGAGAATGATATCTTTTACGCGGATCCCATATCGTTGGGCGACCACGGTGTGGCCAAGTTCATGTAATGCCACCGAGAGTAAGAGCAAACCCGCAATCAGGACCGTGTAAAAAAAGGAGGTTTTTGAATCGCGGAAAAGGTAGACCAAAAAGAATACCGTGAAGTGGATTCGAATCGGGACGTCACGAACAGTGAATAAATGAAAAGTACCAAACATATGATTGCTCAGCTTACAAAATAGTACAGATCCGCGATTTTGAAAAGAAACCCGAGGATAAATCCTCCGCAGGCAATGGCAGGTATTTTCTTTGCTTGGGCGGGGTTGACTTTACGGACGCCTTGTTCGATACCCCGCAATACTCTTATCATCCCGTAAGCTGTAAACCAGGCGGCGGGTAAGAGCAAAGTAGGTGCGATACTCCAGGAAAAAGCAAATACCTCATGGGGAAAAGAGTTCTGTTGCTCCCATATTTCACCGGGAGCAAAAAAGATGGAGGGTAACAGGGCGATACTTATCAGCAGTAACAGAAAAAAGGGCAGGACCAGCCCCAGCAATATTTTTTGTTTTTGAAGGGCGGATACCACGAATCCGACAAGTAGAAAAATCCAGGCCCAGAGGGGAGTGGTCTGATAAATGAATAGCAGACTGCTTTTGATATATTCGGGTGAAAATTGGATTTGGTCCTGAAATTGAGGGAAATCGCGATATAGAATGGGGGTCAAGCCACAGAAAAGTGCAGCCAGCCACAGCAGGTGTTTAATGGCTTTGGATTTCCAGGCAGGTTCTTTTTGAAAGAGGGTGAAGAGGGCCAAGGCTATCGCGCCGGAAAAATAGAGAGGGGAAACCGCGCAACTCAATCCGGCAAACAAGCCTGAGGCAATGCTGTGGAGATAGTTTTTGTTTTCATCTTTCAGCGCAAACATCCAGCTGCTCAACATCAGCGCGATCCCACTGAAATTCAGAATGGGACTTTGATCAATTTGGAGGAAGCCTTGCAGGAAGAGAAAGGGAATTCCCAGTCCGCAGAGGCCGGCAAACGCTTTGAGGGAGGGTGCGGATTTCTCAGGCAGGAGGAGCTTCAGCATGGATCCAGACAGAGCTAAAAGTAAAATGAGAGCGATCGTTTGTACCGGAAGGGTGATTCCGTTTTCTCCAATGGGAAGGTGAAGAAGGGTATATTCATTCAGTTGTTTGAATGGGATGACGGCGACGGCGATGAGCAGGGTCATCAACGGAAGCACCACATGGGCCCAATTATCTTTTTTAGTCGAAGAGGAGTAGGTCAATCGTTCATTCATACTCTTTCTCTAAGTGAAAAATTTAGGATCTGCAAACCGGAACCCCAAGGGATTTTCAGCCGGGATGGTTGTGAAATTTTCTGGTACTTCACTTCAGGGCATATAAGTGGAGGGGATGGCACTTTTCATGTCCCATTTTAAAATTGTTTTGCTTGGATGTTGCTGGTTGATGTCTGCAGATCTTCATGCCCAGGGCCTGAAAATCAAAAGTGATTACAGTCCCTTGAATTCAAAGCGTTCGCCCCGTAAATCCACGCAGTATATTATCCTGCACACAACTGAAGGGGGAGGGAAAGGGAGTCTAGAGAAACTTCGGAAATATGGCGAAGCACATTATATGGTGGACACGGATGGAACCGTGACCCGGATTATTCAGCGGGAACGGATTGCCATGCATGCGGGACGGAGCATGTGGAATGGCAAAACCAATTTAGACAATACTTCGATTGGAATCGAAATTGTGGGATACCACGACAAACCCATTACCGAAGCGCAGAAACAGGCCTTGCGGGAACTGCTCCGCCAATTGAAGGCCTTGTATAAAATTCCGGATGATAAAGTTTTGCCGCATTCAATGGTCGCCTATGGACGCCCCAACCGCTGGCACACGGTTTCGCATCGCGGACGCAAACGCTGTGGAATGTTGTTGGCGCGGGATGACGTCCGCAGGGAGATTGGACTTTATAGTAAACCGGCCTATGACCCGGATGTGAGAGCCGGACGTCTGAAAAATGCGGATACGTATTTGAGTACGGTCCTGTTTACCGTTGTTCCGCTTGCCACCGCCTTGCCGGAGGGAACGGCTGCGGATGTGATTGCCCGGGGGCGTTCCGCCTGGGATATTGCCCGGGAAAATTATAACTCTCCCCATACCTTGTATGTGTTTCCGGATGGGAGCCGGAAAAGAGGGAATGAAATCACCGATTGGAATAAATTGCCCCCCGGAACACAAGTTCAAGTAGAGGACACCGAAGTGGTCGAAGAAAGCCTGGAGGTTGAGAAGGTACAGATCCTCGGAAAAGATGGCGCTTCCGCCTCGGAAATAGCCGGGGCCGCGATAAACCGGGAAAGTACCATTTATTTTATGAAAGACGGGCGGGTGCGTCAGGGGAGTGAAATGACCGCGGAAGATTTGTTAACCTTGGAGAAAGGAACCGGGATGTTGGTGGGATACGTTCATGGTGGCGTGATTCGTGCGAACCGCCGCGCGTTTGATATTTGTGGTCCCCGTTGGAATTTGGCCACAACTTTTTACCGCATGCCGGATGGCACCATTAAAAGTGGCACCGAAGTAAACGAGCGCAATATTCCGCTGGGAACCATGGTCTTTTTTCAACCCTGAGTTATGCAAGCGGATTTACGTCGGTTTGAATTGGAAGATGGCTGGGTGGCGTTGGTGGGACGCTCGGACCGGGATAATGATCTTTTAACCTTTAAAGTGGCCTTTCCCCAGGATCTTTGGCTGCACGCAAAAGGTTGTCCGGGTTCGCATGTGGTCTTGCAACATCCCTCAGAATCAGAGCCTTCCAAGCAAATTTTGGAAGAGGCGGCGCGTTTGGCGCTGAGGTATAGCAAAGCCAAAAATGCCAAAAGCGGGGCGGTGAGTGTGGCCCGGATCTGTGATTTAGGAAAGTCCCGGGGGGCACCCGCAGGTCAGGTGACGCTGCGGAAGTCGAAGACGGTTAAAGTGTATTTGTAGGGGCTTTGAGCGAGGGAGAAGGTGTCGGCGGAGTGGGTGTAGAAACAAGCCCGGCTGAAGCAGGGCTCTTGAACCGCCTGAAGTCGGGACTCCGAACGGGAATGATCGGAGCTTGGGATCTGAGACTTACAGCTCGATACTTTCCCGATACTCGGGTGCGTAACATTCCGCTCCGGTTTCTTCGGCCAGATCACTGGCAAAGCCCATGGCGACTTTTTCTTCACCATGGTTGATAAGGATTTTCTGGGGTTTTGGATCCAGTCCGGACATCCAGTGCTTGAGTTCGCTTTGGTCTGCGTGTCCGCTGAAGCCGTTGATCTGGGCGATCCGTGCTTTCACCTTACACATTTGCCCCATGATTCTTACTTCTTCAGGCCCACTTAAAATGTGCCGTCCCAAGGTGCCTTCCGCTTGATATCCCACAAACAGAATGGTGCTTTCTTCACGGGAAATATTACTCAGCAGATGATGTTTGATGCGTCCACCGGTGCACATGCCGCTTCCGGCGATAACACAAATGGTTCCCTTGATTTGATTAATGGCTTTGGATTGGTCCCGGCTTTTTGCCATTTTGAGTCCGGAGAAGTTGCAGGGATGATGTCCGCTTTCCAGCAGGGCCATGGTTTCATCGTCAAACAGCTCTTTGTGTTTGCGGAAGACGTCGGTCACGCGCACCGCCATGGGGCTGTCGAGGAAGACCATGGTGTGTGGAATCCGTTTGGCCGAGAGGAGTTCGGTGAAATGATAGAACAGGTCCTGGGTGCGTTCGACCGCGAAACTGGGGATGATCAGGTTGCCGCCCATTTCGTGGGTACTGTTGATGATGTCGGCCAATTGACCCGGGATATCTTCTTTGGGGGCGTGGTTTCGGTTTCCGTAAGTGGATTCGATCACCAGGGTGTCCGCGCCCGGAGGAGAGGTGGGGTCACGCAACAAGGGCATGTCGCTGCGGCCGATGTCGCCGGAGAAGAGGATGGATTTGGTTTTGCCCTCTTCTTCGACTTCCAAACGGATACTGCCTGCACCTAAAATATGTCCGGCTTCATACCAACAGGCTTTTACGCCGCTGAACAATTCAATGGCGGAATAAAAGGGGACGGTTTTGAGCGCACTAATCGCATGTTCCGCATCTTCGATGGTGTAGAGCGGATCATAACTGAATTTTGGTTTCTTTCCCTGACGTTGATGGCGTTTTTGTTTTTGACGCATATCTTCTTGTTGAATCTTGGCGCTGTCGCGGAGAATGATGGCCACGATGTCTTTGGTTGCGCTGGTTGCAAGAATGTCTCCGCGGAATCCTTTGGCCACTAAACGGGGAAGCAGTCCGCAATGATCCAAGTGGGCATGGGTCATGAGCACCAGATCGATGGAGCCCGGGTTGACCGGGAACTCATCCCAGTTGCGGTCCTGAAACTTCCGTTCCTGAAAGTATCCGCAATCGATGAGGATGCGGTGGTTATTGGTTTCGATGAGGGTACAGGAACCGGTAACGTTACGGGCAGCGCCGAGGAATGTGAGCTTCATAGGGGAGGGCCTTCTATTGGGGTTATGCGTCTTCAGAAATCGTGGTGCGGATTTTTGCCGCGAGGGTTTCCAGATCCGCGAATTCCGCGGGTTGGGCTTTGCCGAAATTGAGATCGCCCACATCATCGATCGGGATCAGATGCAGATGGCAATGCCTGACTTCCAGTCCGGCCACCATCAGACCCACCTTTTGACAGGGAATATGTTTTTCGATCGCCTTCGCAATCGGGCGGGCGGTGACCAACATTTTTTGCAGCAGTTCATCCGGGAGATCAAAAATATAATCAACCTCTTGTTTGGGAATGAGCAGAGCGTGTCCTTGCCGAATGGGGCGTACATCCAGAAAGGCGTAAAACAAATCATCTTCGTATAATTTGGCGCTGGGAATTTCGCCGGAAAGAATGCGATTGAAAATCGTGGGCATAGGTTTCTCCTGTTGAAGGTTTAACCTTTCACAATCCTTGCCGGATGACAATAGGATTTTTCCTCAAGAGAGGGGAGAAGCTGGAATCCTCATCCTTACCCTCTTTCTCAACCGATCCCGATTTAGATTTGCTGAAGGGACATTTTTTATCACCAGACAGCCCGCAGAGAAGCCGGGAGACCTTCCTTGGATAAAAATCTGTTCATTGCAAACAATTTGGACTAGGTGAAGGCTATGAAACTTTCGATTGTTATTCCTGTATATAATGAAGTTGAAACCTTGTCTGATATTTTAGATTTGGTTCGTGAAGTTGAAACCGGCCTGGACCGTGAAATCATTTTGGTGGATGACGGATCTTCGGACGGGACCCGGGACTTACTTCCCAGGCTTGCAGAGAAGTTTGAAGATGTGAAAATTTCCCTGCACGAAGTGAATCAGGGCAAAGGTGCGGCTCTGCACACGGGTTTTGCCATGGCCACCGGCGATTTGATTTTGATTCAGGATGCGGACATGGAATATGATCCCAAAGATTACCCCACGCTCCTGCAACCCATTCTGGAAGGGCGTGCGGATGTGGTTTACGGCTCACGTTTTCTCGGGGGCGGCGCGCATCGGGTGGTGTATTACTGGCACTCCGTTGGAAATAAATTTCTCACCACGCGCTCGAACATGATGACCAATATCAATCTTACGGATATGGAAGTCTGTTATAAAGTGTTCAAAAGTGAATACCTTAAGGGTTTTGCGCTCAAAGAAAAACGCTTCGGATTTGAAGTGGAAGTGACCGCAAAAATCGCCAGAAGCGGGGCGGTGATTTACGAGGTCCCCATCAACTATTACGGACGCAGCTACGAAGAAGGAAAAAAGATCACTTGGAAAGACGGTTTCCGGGCGATTTGGTGCATCTTAAAATACCGGTTTTCGGATTAAATTATGAAAGTGACTGGAGGCATTGCGGGAGGAATCCCCATCGACGTTTTAAAAGGGACCCGGACGCGTCCGACCACAGACCGGATTCGCGAAAGCATGTTCGGCAGTTTGCGGGAGCGGGTGCAGGACGCCCGGGTGCTGGATTTGTTCTCCGGGAGCGGGGCATTGGGTTTGGAGGCCGCCAGCCGCGGGGCATCCCGGGTGGACATGGTTGAAAAACATGCCGGTACCTGCAAAAATATTGAACGCAACGCCGGGAAACTGGGTAAGGCGGGGGTAAAAACCTCCATGAAGGTGCATTGTCATGACAGCACCCGCTACATGAAATCTTCTGCCCTGGAACCCGTGGATCTACTCTTTGCAGATCCACCTTACACCTATTTTGAGGCGAACGGTTCGTATGACGATTTTTTGACTGCGGTGAAGAAATCAAAGATTCTGAAACAGGATGGCTTGATGGTGGTTGAATCCTCCTCCCGGGTAAAACCCGGTGAAAATGCGGATTGGACCTGCATCAAAGAAAAGAATTACGGGGCGAGCACCCTGCGGTATTGGCAGCACAGCTAAACACGGACGGATCAGGTGCAATGAAGAACAGAATCTGGGGATGTCTGTTCATGGTTCTATCGCTTTCGGGATGCCGGACGGCGGCCCAGAAAGAAATGGAACGTGCCTTGGATACAACGGTACTGGAAGAAATTCATTTTCGGGGTGCCCCGATTCCAGAAGTTATTGCATCGTTGGTTGATTTCACGAAAGAATTAGATTCAGGGAAATCGGTTTTGGAGTTGAAAGCTGAAAACCCCAATATCATGTTTTTGGATTCTCCTGAAAAAGACGGGATGCGGGAAGTGGAATTCATAATCGGTTGTTCAATCCCGGAAATCACCCTCTATTTACGTGATGTTTCGTTGAGAGACGTGTTGGTAGTGGTGTGTGAAATTGCGGATCTTTCTTTTAGAATTGATCGGGAGGGAGAAATTGTCATTGATAAACTTCGTGTGAAAGATCCTGTTCAAGGTCTTCGGAATCTCAGGATTGAGGAGTTTGGCATAGACGGTCAAACTCTTGAAGAGGCCGTGCAGCTATTGGCAAAGAAAATATGTGAGGTGACGAATTCTTATGGCCTGACTTTTAAAGTCGTGGATTGGATTGAGGTGGAGACCGTACGCGGAGCTTCAGATCCTTTTGGATTTGAAACTGGGCCACAATTTAAACCGGAATTTTTAAAACGCACAATCACGATACATAAGAAGAATATATCCGCTTGGGAAATCCTCATGGATATATGTCGTGAAGGAGAGCTCCGGTATGAGCAGGACCCGATGGGTGTGATTGTTCTGAAACAAAGATAAAAGCTCCCGGTTCCATCTTTAGATGGTTAGGCTCCTGAAGTTTCAAAGTGTAGTTCCGCGGCCTCCGCGGTAAACACGAAGCATTCGTTACCCATCGGGGTGATGGTACTACGGCTCCTGAAGTCGGAATCCCGAACTCAGCTATAATCCGGTTTCGTTACGATATATTAAAAACCGCGGGGGTAAGTACACCCCCGGTCGGTTTTATTTTCCACATCCTAGCGGAATTTATTTCCGCTGGGGGAGGCCAGGAAGTATTCCTGCAGGGCGGTGACGGTCCAGTCGCGCTTGTTGATGTATTCAATGGCCGCGATGCTGGGCAGGGCGCCCCACTTGGTGGTGATGATGGGGATACCCCGGGTCACCGCTTCCGCACGGATGGTGATTTCATCTTTCTTGGAAATCGCCGAGCTGGGCGTGTTGATGATCATATCCACTTTTCCCTCCGCCATGTAGTCGCGGATGTTGGGGGATTTTCCTTCCGCCAGTTTGTGCAGGGTTTCAGCCGGAATGTTTTTCCCGGCCAGCGCTTCGGCGGTGCCTTCGGTGGCGATGATTTTGAATCCGAGGCTATGCAAGGTGACCCCAATGTCGGTCATCCATTCTTTGGATTCATTGTTGGCGGAAAGGAAAACCGTGCCTTCTTTGGGCAAGGCCTGACCGGCGGCAATCTGGGCTTTCCAGAATGCGGCTTCGAATACGTAATCCATGCCCATGACTTCACCGGTGGATTTCATTTCCGGACTCAGGATGGGATCGACACCGGCAAAGCGGTTAAAGGGGAATACCGCTTCTTTGACGGCATACCAGTGGTAGTTCGGGGTTCCGAACACCGGAAGGTTGAGTTCTTTGATCTTCCGACCTACGGAAACCTGGGCCGCGAGTTTGGCCATGGGAATTCCGGTGGATTTACTCAGGTAGGGAACCGTCCGTGAAGCACGGGGATTGATTTCGATAATATAAATCTCACCTTCGTGTACCGCAATTTGTACGTTGAGCATGCCTTTCACTTTGAGTTTCAGGGCAATGCGTCCACAGGAATCTTTAATGCGGTCCACCAGCAAGGGTGAAAGCGAGTAGGGCGGGGTGCAGCAGGCGCTGTCACCGGAGTGGATTCCGGCCGCTTCCACGTGTTCCATGACGCCGCCGACGTATACGTCTTCGGTGTCACAAAGGACATCCACATCGGCTTCAACTGCGTTCTCGAGGAAGCGGTCGATCAATACCGGATGGTTGGGAGCGGCTTTAATGGCTTCTTTTACAAAAGGAATGATTTCATCTTCGGTACGGGCCACCATCATGGCGCGTCCACCCAAAACGTACGACGGACGGATCATCACCGGCAGACCAATTTTTTTGGCGGTTTCCACGGCATCATCCACATTCATGGAAGTTGCACTTTCCGGTTGTTTGAGTCCTAATTCGTTTAAGAGCACCCGGCAACGTTCCCGGTCTTCGGCCTGGTCAATGCTGTCGGCCGGAGTTCCTAAAACGGGCACGCCGGCGGCGGCCAGAGGTACGGAAAGGTTGAGCGGGGTTTGTCCGCCCATTTGTACGATGACCCCTTCGGGTTTTTCCCGTTCGTAGATGTTCATCACATCTTCGAAGGTTAAGGGTTCGAAATAGAGTTTGTCCGAGGTGTCGTAATCGGTGGATACGGTTTCGGGGTTGGAATTGACCATGATGGTTTCGTATCCCATTTCCCGCAGGGCCATGACGGTGTGTACACAGCAGTAATCAAATTCAATTCCCTGGCCAATCCGGTTGGGTCCACTGCCCAAAATCATAATTTTGGGTTTGTCGCTTTCGCGGTATTCGTCGCTGATGCCGTAGCTGGAGTAGTAGTAGGGGGTGTAGGCTTCGAATTCACCGGCACAGGTGTCCACCACCCGGTATTTGGGAATAATATCAAAATCTTTCCGGATTTTGCGGACTTCGAGTTCGTTGAGTCCGCGCAGGGCGGCAATCTGGGCATCCGAGAATCCATCATCTTTTGCGGATTTCATCAATTCGGATGTCAGTTCGGGCGCATCAAGGATTTCTTTTTCGCGTTCGCAAATTTGAACCAGCATGTCCAGGAACCAAGGGTCGATATGGGTCCGTTTGTACAATTCTTCGATGGACATTCCGTTTTTGATTTCGGTCTTCATGCGGAAGATCCGGTCCGGATTGTTGATGGCGAACTTGCCTTCCAACACTTCGTCTTTTACCAGTTCTTCACATTTCAGATCGTAGCCGTCGAGTCCGCGTTCCAATCCGCGCAGGGCCTTTTGAAAAGCCTCTTTCATATTGCGTCCGATGGCCATGGTTTCACCCACGGACTTCATACTTACGCCTAAACTGGGTTTGGAGGTTTGGAATTTTTCAAAGGCAAAACGGGGAATCTTGACCACACAATAATCGAGGGTCGGCTCGAAAGAGGCGGGGGTTTCCCGGGTAATGTCGTTGGGCAATTCATCGAGGGAATATCCCACCGCCAGTTTGGCCGCAATTTTCGCAATGGGGAAGCCGGTGGCTTTGGATGCGAGGGCGGAGCTACGGGAAACCCGCGGATTCATTTCGATCACGATCATGCGACCGTCTTTCGGATTGATGGAGAACTGAACGTTGGATCCGCCGGTTTCCACGCCAATGGCACGCATCACCCGGATGGTGGCATCCCGCATTTCCTGGAATTCAACATCGGTAAGGGTTTGGGAAGGGGCGACGGTAATACTGTCACCGGTGTGAATGCCCATATGGTCCAGATTTTCGATAGAGCAGATGATCACCACGTTGTCATTGTGGTCGCGCATCACTTCCATTTCGTATTCTTTCCATCCGTAAACGGATTCTTCTACCAAAATGGTGGTGTTTAAAGAGTGTTTGAGACCGCTGGCCGCAATTTCCCTGAGTTCTTCGGGGGTGTCGGCGGTCCCTCCACCGGTTCCTCCCATGGTGAAGGAAGGACGGACAATCACAGGGTAGCCAATCTCGTCGGCAGCTTTAAGGGCGTCGTCAACCGTGTGTACCTGAATAGAGATCAGGGTTTCGACATTGGCCTCTTTCATGCATTCTTTAAAGGCATCGCGGTCTTCGGCTTTGTGGATGACCTCGGCATTGGCCCCGATCATTTCCACGCCGTATTTTTCCAGGATGCCCAAGTTGGCAACTTCGAGGGCGGTATTTAAAGCCGTTTGTCCGCCCAGGGTGGGGAGCAGAGCGTCCGGACGTTCTTTGGCGATGATTTTCTCAACCGCTTCCGGGGTGATGGGCTCAATATATGTGCGATCCGCAATTTCCGGATCGGTCATAATGGTAGCGGGGTTGCTGTTGATCAGCACGATCTCGTAGCCTTCCTCGCGGAGTGCTTTACAAGCTTGGGTGCCGGAGTAGTCAAATTCGCAGGCCTGGCCGATAATAATCGGGCCGGAACCAATGAGCATGATTTTGTGGATGTCCTCGCGTTTGGGCATACAAAAGTCCTTCAGAAATCGGGTTTTTAGTCTAAATCGAGGCCTTGATGCTCAAGGCTGCATTCTCTTTTCAGAAAGCAGGCGGGGTTGCAAGCCTTTTAGGAAATTGGATAGGGAGATCGGGGGGCAGAGGTCGGAAGCCGGATATCGGGGGCGTTAACCGCTGAGTCACGTGAATATGCGCTAATTTTAAGGGATCAGTCGGTTGGTTTCATTTTGACAGGTTCAACTTTATTGGAATTAAGTGAAATTATGAAAATGGCTCATATGGATTGACCTTTCCTGAATATTGACAAAGTAATACTTGTAGGGGTAAAGTAATACCATGAAGATGACGCAAAAAGGTCAAGTGACGGTTCCTAAAGATATGCGGGATGCTTTTGGCATGGGCCGCGATAGCGAAGTGAGTTTTCGCGTCGTGAAAGAGGGGATTTTGATGTATCCGGCAGCAAAAGAGCGAGGGGAGGAAATGTCTAAGTTACTCGAAGAGTTTCGGGGGATCGCAGACGCCGGATTGTCTACGGATCAGGTTATGGATATGACGCGTGAATAAACGAACTTTGGTTGATGCAAATGTTTTGCTGGATATTTTCACAGATGATCAGGATTGGATGGAATGGTCCAAACAAGCCTTAATCCGGTCTGCCAATGAAGGACAGATAGGGATTAATCCACTGATTTATGCAGAAGTATCTGCGGGTTTTTCTGCCGTTGAGCGTTTGGACCATGCGCTTGATGCCCTTGGTCTCCAGCGTTGGGAACTCCCCTATGCCGCGGCTTGGCCCGCAGCCAGAGCTTTTGTGCGCTACAGGAAACAGAAAGGAGAACTGAGATCTCCCCTGCCGGATTTCTATATTGGTGCACATGCTGCGGTGGATGAATTACGCCTGTTATCTAGAGATCGCGGACGCTATATTACATATTTCCCGGCGGTGGAGCTGATTTGTCCTGCATCTGGAGACTTTCTTCATTAGGAGGAAAGGGCTCACGGTTATTGGGGCGGTTGGTCTGATTCTGCTACCGGAACTGATTTTTTGACCGGGCGTTGATTGAGCCAGAGTGCGCCCAGCATCAGCAAGGTGCCGACGGTAAATCTTGTCCAGGATCCGATGGCTTCCCCCTGTTTGAAAAGTAGAAGCACAATGATCAGGGCGATGGGGATCTTCAGGTTGTTGATAATGGCCAAGGTGCCGGTGTCTACCTGCAGGGAGCCATGGTTAAACATAAAGAATGCGAGTCCGGAGGGGATAAGGCCCAGCCACAGAACAATTCCCCAGGCCAAGAGGGGGAGTTCCTGAAGATGTTTCAGGGTTTCGGTCATGGGCGCGAGGGCGGCCCATCCGATGAGGGTCACGAGGAGAGCCCCTAAATACATCCAGCCGAAGGCATACATATCCTGAAGGCCTTCATTTGCTTTCATGGTCCGTTTATAGATGATTTGGCCAACGGCAAAACTGAGGTTGCAAATTTGGAGAAGTCCAAACCCGAACCAAAACTCACTGTTGTCATGCACCCGGGCGTAGCGAATAATTCCTGCACCGACCACTGCGAGTAAAACCGAAACCAGAAGCTTCAGTTTGCAACATTCTTTATTGAGTACCCGGTCAAAGAGGGTGACGTATAAGGGGGTGAAAATGGTGACCAATGCCACTTCGTAGCCTTCCATGTAATCGTATGACACAAACAGGGTCAAATACATGACCCCGAACTGCAGTCCCCCGAGGAGGATGAGTTGCAGCTTCTGTTTGGAGGGGAGGGATTGGTTTCCCATGAGCGGGGCAAACAGAATAAAGGAAAAGGCCATCCGCAGCACGGAAAGCATAAAAGGGTTCATGCCGTAATTTCCCACCAGAACCGGAACCAGTCCGAAAGAGGGGCCCCAAAGAAAGCAGGCGACGAGTAACCAGATCATAAGGATTTATTCAGGTTTGGGGTCACGGGAAAGCAGGGCTTCCATGGATTCACGGGGGGATTTCCCTTCGTAAATGATTTTGTACACTTCGTCAGTGATGGGTGCCTCCACCCCTAATTTACCGGCAAGATGTTTGGCGGTTTTAGAGTTAAAGACCCCTTCGGCAATCATGGACATGGAGGCTTCGATCTCGGCCATGGTTTCGCCTTTGCCTAATCGCTCACCCACGCCCCGGTTCCGGCTGTGTTTGCTGCCACAGGTGACAATCAAATCGCCGACCCCGCTGAGTCCGACAAAAGTTTCGGGATTGCCCCCGGCCGCCACGCCTAATCGAACGGTTTCCGCCAGGCCCCGGGTGATGAGAGCGGCTTTGGTGTTGTCTCCGAAGCCGAGTCCGTCACTTACGCCCGCGGCGATGGCGATAACGTTCTTAAGGGCACCGCCCAGTTCCACGCCCACAATGTCGGTGGAGGTGTAGACCCGGAAGCGGGGACTGTTAAACAGGCCTTGAAAAAAGGTGGCGATTTCAATGGCGGTGGAGGCGATGGTGACGGCGGAAGGGGATTCAAGGGCCACTTCTTCCGCATGACTGGGTCCGGAAAGGGCGGCAACTTGTTTGATCTCCAAAAGCTCGGCGGCCCAATCGCTCAGGCGCCGGTCGTCCAAAAGCCCTTTTGAAACGCTGATGACGGAGGCGTAGGGCGCGATCAGGCCTTGGAAGGTGCTGAGCACGGGCTGGTAAAATTTGGAAGGAACCGCGATGACAAAGGCGTCGGTATTGGCGCTGACCTGATCGCGGTTGGAGCTCCATTTGATTTTCGGATCAAGTTTTACGCCGGGGAGGAATTTGAAATTTTCGCCCCGGGCGGTGACTTCTTTGCTGTAGGCTTCGTCATGCCCCCAAACCGTGACTTGATGGCCGTTGCGGTTTAACACCATTGCCAAAGCCGTTCCCCATCCTCCATCGCCGATTACTGTTACTGTATGACTCATAAACTTTTCTCCTTAAACTATGAAAGCGGAACCATGAACCACTTTTATGAAAATCTCAATCGCAATTCTTCATTCAGTAACGTGGCAAAGAAGAATCTTTCTTTACAGACCAGCGATCAATACCGCCTTGCAGGTTTGCGACGCTAAAGCCTTTGCCGGCTAAAAATTCAGCGCCCCGTTGGGAACGGATACCGTGATGACAAAGACAGAGGAATGTGCGGTCCGCAGGTAATTCCCGGTAGCGCCGGGGAAGCTCACCCAAAGGAAGGAGGAGCGAGCCGGGGATATGTACGTAATCATACTCTGAGGATTCCCGGACATCGAGAATGAGATAGGGGTGCGTATCGGGGAGGCTTTCAGGGGAAATTTGAGGAATATTTATCATACGAACCGGTTTTTTAACATGGATGCACAGGATATACAGTATATAATAAAGGCAATGAATTCTTCTGCACCCGGAAAATTAATTACCCTTTGTTCCGATTTCGGAACCGGGGATGGCTATGCGGCTGCGATGAAGGGGGTTATCCGCTCAGTGGCGCCGGAGGTGCTTTTGGAGGATCTTACCCATGAAGTTTCACCGGGGGATATCCGGGCAGGGGCCTGGGTGTTGCGGACCGCGGTTCCGTTTTTTCCCAGAGGCACGGTGCATGTGGTGGTGGTGGATCCGGGAGTGGGTACTGCGCGGAATGCTTTGGTATTACAGGCGGACTCCCAATACTTAATTGGACCGGACAACGGGGTGTTTTCCTGGATCATCCGCGAGGCCAAAGAAGTGCGGGCGTGGAAGTTATCCGATGACTCCTGGCATCCCGCGCAAAGCAGTCACACTTTTCACGGCCGCGATCTTTTTGCCCATGCGGCCGCGCTGATGGTGCAGGAGGGGGAGTTGAACCGGGTTTGCGGTGAAGAAGTTTCTCCCCGTTGCGATGCGTGGTCCCAATCCTTTGCGGTGACTGCCACTGCGAAAGGAGAAGTGGTGCATGTGGACCGCTTCGGAAATGTGGTGACCAATTTGTTTGTGCCCGAATTCGAAGATGTGCTTCCGGGTAAAGTAAGCGTGCCGGGCCGGAAGCTTTGTTTTGATGAGTTGAACCGGACCTATGGAGATGTGGAGGAGGGCAAGGCGCTTCTGTTGGTGGGCTCACACGGTTTTCTGGAAATCGCGATCCGTCAGGGATCCGCGGCCGAAGCTTTTAGTCTGCAAGTCGGGGATCAGGTGTGTGTGGAAGGGTCATGATTTGAAATCTGATATTTGAAATTTGAGTGCGAACTTCAACTTCCCCCGAAATGAAGGCACAAAAAAAAAGCCCCGCAACCGCGGGGCTTCTTCTTTCCAAAGTGCTGATTACCAGCTGGCTTTGGTCACGCCGGGAAGTTCGCCACGGGAGGCGAGTTCACGGAAAGTGATACGGGAAAGCTGAAAGCGGCGAATGTACGCACGACGACGGCCTGTGACCTGACAGCGGTTTACCAAACGGGTAGGGCTGGCGTCACGGGGTAACTGTGAAAGACCGATGTAATCACCTTTTTCTTTCAGTTCTTTACGAAGTTCCGCGTATTTAGCTACGGTCTTCTGTTTACGTTTTTCTTTTTCCATCCAGGCTTTACGTGCCATAAGTCTCTTTCCTTGATAAGGGTCGTTAAATTGGGGAATGCGAGTTAATAGTCAAAAAGGGCAGAAGGTCAAACGGAAAAGCGGAAAAGATTTAAAAGAAATTTGCGGCATTTTCGGGTTTTGAGCTCTTCACAGTGGGTGAGCGTTCATAAACGCTTGAATTGCAGGGCTTGCGGATTAGAGGGGTGTATGAGCTCAATTTCGAAAAAAGACAGCATATTCCGTATTGGTGTGGATACCGGGGGAACGTTTACGGATGTGGCGGGGTGGGTGGAAGGGGCCTTTCATTCCTGGAAGCTTTCCTCAACCCCAGCGGCCTATGAAACAGCCGTGCTGGAGGGCGCACGCCATGTCTCAGGAGGTGTGGAGGTGCAATGGATTCATAGCAGTACGGTCGCCACCAACGCGTTATTAGAGCGCAAAGGCGCGAAAACGGCTTTGTTGACCACGGCGGGCTTTCGGGATGTGTTGGAGATTGGCCGTCAAAACCGCCCGGACCTATATGCACTTTGCCCTCAGCGCCCCCTGCCGTTGATTCCAAGAGAGCGTCGGTTTGAAGTCCGGGAACGGGTGACTTCGGAGGGGGAGATTGAAATTCCTTTGGATCCTTCCGTTTTTCCGGAGTTGCTATCGCAAATAAAGGCCAGCGGTGCGGAAGCGGTTGCGGTGGTGTTTTTGTTTAGTTTTTTACGTCCTGAACACGAACAGCAGGTGGGACGCTGGTTGAGAGCGGAGGGATTCAGGGTGTCTCTCTCGCATGAAATCCTTCCGGAATTCAGAGAATATGAGCGCAGCTCAACCACGGTGGTAAATGCCTATGTGCAACCGGCGATGTCCAGCTACCTTTCGGTTTTGGAACGGCGGGCGAACGCGGAAAATTTAAAGGGTCTGCAGATTATGCAATCCAACGGGGGGACGCTCTCGCCGACCCAGGCCGGAGATCTTGCGGTGAATACCCTGCTTTCCGGACCTGCGGCAGGATTGAAAGGGGCGCTGAAGGTTGCGGAAGCGTCCGATCTTTTGTCAGATCTTAAATTGATTACTTTTGATATGGGGGGGACTTCTACCGACGTATCTTTGCTGGACGGGGAGATTCGGCTTTCCACTGAATTGAAAGTGGAGGATTTCCCGGTTGGAGTTCCGATGGTGGATGTGCATACGGTGGGGGCGGGCGGCGGATCGGTCGCCCGGGTGGATGCGGGAGGGGCTTTGCAGGTCGGTCCTGAATCGGCTGGCGCGCATCCGGGACCGGCAGCTTACGGGGCTGGCGGACCTGCAACCGTGACGGACGCCCATGTGGTGTTGGGAAATGTCCGGGCGGAAAATTTTCTGCAGGGGCGAATGGAATTGGATGAGGAAGCGGCCGGGAAAGTTTTGGAAGCTTTGGGTGCGCAGATGGGAGGCTGTTCAGCCGCAGAAGCAGCGGAAGGGGTGATCCGGTTGGTGAATCTGCATATGGAAAATGCCATTCGGGTGATATCGGTGCAACGGGGATATGATCCCTCGGCGTTTACGCTCATGGGCTTTGGCGGTGCTGGTGGACTGCATGTTTTTGCATTGGCCGAAGCCTTGGGAATTCCGAAAGTCATGGTGCCCTGTCATCCGGGGGTGTTGAGCGCCTTGGGGGCGGCGGTTTCTCCTTTCCGCAGGGAAGCCAGTAGTACGGTAATGAAAAAATGGGATCAGCTTCCGCTGGCGGATCTGACGGCGATCCTGAATGGCTTGCGTGATCAACTGGCCGAAGAAATGAAAGATGAGGGTGCCATCGTTTACCGCGTAGGTCTGGACATGCGTTATGTCGGTCAGTCCCATGAATTATCTTTGTATCTGGACGTAGAGGATCTTCCATCCGCAGCGCAACGTTTTCATGCCCTTCACGCGCAACGGTATGGTCATGCCGAACCGGAGATGGAAACCGAAGTGGTGACGGTTCGAATCCAGGGGGAAGGCCCGGCGCCGCTATGTGACTTACCCACTTTGGATGAGAGGACACCCGGAGACGCCTCGCCCGCACAGGGGGAGGACGCATATCTTCGCAAGCACTTAAAGCAGGGCGATCAACTGAAAGGCCCCTGCCGGATTTTTGAGGATTTCCACACCGTCTGGTTGCCGGCGGGATGGCAGGTGGTGGTGGATCAGGTGGGCAATTTACTTGGAACGCGTTGCGGAGAGAGCCGATGAAGGATTCAGGAAACATTTCAGCCACGGAACTGGCGGTTCTCCAACATTTGTTTGCGGCAATTCCCGAAGAGATGGGGGCGCTGCTGGGACGCAGTGCTTTTTCATCCAACATTAAGGAACGGCGGGATTACAGTTGTGCACTGTTTAATGCTT
>CAKZLZ010000126.1 GCA_937127435.1 uncultured Verrucomicrobiota bacterium
GTGTCTGCTGCATTTTTAATTTAAAATAGGATTCACCAGCTTCAGTAAAAGCAGAAGCCAGCTCATCAGCGGTCATTTCCCGGTATTCGAGTACTTTTGTCATCGTTTTTCCTAGAATTAAATGTGGGGATTACGGGTAACAAAACGACTGCGGACCGGCAATTTAGCAGCGGCCAAGCGGAATGCTTCACGCGCCTGGGATTCAGTAACCCCTGCCAATTCGAACATCATGCGGCCAGGTTTAATCTTGGCCACCCAACGGTCTACATTACCTTTTCCTTTACCCATCCGAACTTCCAAAGGTTTTTTGGTGTAAGGATAATCAGGGAAAATACGGATCCAAAGTTTTCCGCGACGTTTCAGTTCACGGTTAACAGCAATACGGCAGGCTTCAATCTGCACGTTACTGATGATGTGCCGCTCAAGCGATTGCAGACCGAAGTCTCCGAAAGATAAAGTATTACCGGTAGTGGCAAGACCCTTACTCTTTCCCCGCTGTTGTTTGCGATACTTTACGCGTTTAGGCATAAGTGGCATTTTGAATATCCTCCGCTTTTTGTTCTTTGGTGCAGACCCAAACTTTAATTCCAATCCGTCCGGCTGTGGTGTGCGCTTCGGTACGACCGTAGTCTACTTTGGCACGTAGCGTGTGCAGCGGCACGGAACCTTGCATGTATTTTTCGCGGCGGGACAGCTCAGCGCCACCCAAACGACCACTACATTCAATACGGATACCTTCGGCACCCAGTTCCATGGCCATTTGCATTGCACGCTTCATGGCACGACGAAAAGAAATCCGACGCTCGAGCTGTTGGGCAATATTTTCTGCCACCAGCTGTGCATTGGTATCGGGATCTTTTACTTCTTTAATTTCAATGAAAATGTCTTTGTCGGTTAAAGCATTCAGCTCTTCACGCAGACGCTCAATGTCCGAACCGCGACGACCAATGACCACACCCGGACGGGCAGTGAAAATGGTGACCCGGGCACGATTGGCATAACGCTCAATGCTGATTTCAGGAACGGCAGCGTCTTTAAGACGGGTTTTGATGATCTCACGGATCTTCATGTCCTCGCCAACCAGCTTGCCAAATTCTCTTTTGGAAGCGAACCAGCGGGAGCGCCAGTCTTTGTTGACTGGAATTCGAAATGATATTGGATTTACTTTTTGTCCCAAAACCGTTCTCCTGTTATATGGGTGATAAATGGGTTATGCTTTTTCGTCACTGAGGACGACGCGAATATGACTGGTACGTTTAGCAATTGGCTTGAACATACCGCGCGCTCCGTAGAAACCACGGCGCATGGTCGGCCCTTGCTCCGCAACGGCGCGTTTCACATACAGGGATTCCACATCGGCCCCTTCATTGTGTTCAGCGTTAGCCACTGCGGATTTTAATGCTTTTTCAAACAGCGTGGCCGCTTTGCGGTCGCTGAAATGGGTAAGGTTCAACGCAGCGGCGATAGGCATGCCTTGAATGGCACGTGCAATATCACCCGCTTTACGGGATGAAATCCTTTGAAATTTTATAACAGATGTTGTTTCCATAATAGAGTCTCCGGGACAATTCAAACGAACAGGAAGATTCCTGTCCGCACTGCAGAAAGTGTTCCGCATCATCCGCTGTTACGATCACCCGGTCCCGTTTCCGGCGCAAGGCAATCTGCGATCAATGATGCAGCGTCAATTCACACCCTTTCGGACGTGAGGGGCGGGTTATAGGATATTTTTCATCAAAAGCGAGAGCTAAAAGTAAAAAAAATGTATTTATCCTTCCCTGGCTCCTCTTGAGGATGCTTTTCTTAAATCCTGACTGCGCGGGACAGCTGCATGCACTGCTGATAAAGCGAGCCGGTGTCCACACTTTAACAAAGGGTATTCACCCCGAAATCCCAATATCGGAGAGCGGTTTCGGCATTTTCCACGGTTGCTGATTTAGTCAATAAATGATCGGGCAGGGATGCCCCTCGCGCCCCTCCCGCCAGAGTTCCGCGTTTACGCGGCAACCACAAAGAAGGCTTCAGCCTTCGGGTTGCGTACCCCCTGGCTCTGAAACCGGGACGTAAACGCCCCTTGTAGACTGCCGCGTAAACGCGGAACTCCGACCCATATACCCTTGCTGTGTAACCCCTGGCTCTGAAACCGGGACGTAAACGCCCCTTGTAGACTTCCGCGTGAACGCGGAACTCCGACCCTTATACCCTTACAATTCGACCGTCTGCACATCCGTCCGGTCAATCCGGCAGACATTAAACAGTATTCTGCTACAGGTCGGATCCGTGTGAGGATGCGGATGGGGCAATTGACCCGGACAACCTTTCCAATCCGTGTGATGACCGGCAATGATCTCCACCCGGGGCTGCTCCTGATCGTAATACAGCCACAAAAGTTGCCCCTCGGTGAGATTTCCATCCAACACAATCGCAGGCCGGTCCGGTGCCACCGAGACGTGCCCATAATAATCCTGAGGAAAAGCCCATTCCCGGATCACCGTCCCGTCGCGTTCCATCGCCCCGATAAACCAGCCCCCTCCATAAGCCCTTCCATGATAAACGATCCGCTTGCCATCCGGGGTCCATGCCGTATGGGTTTGAAAACGATGCCGGTTTTGTGGACGCAGTTCGGTTTTTTGCCCCGTAGGCAAATGCAAAATCCAATTCCGGGTAATTTCCCTGGGGGTCTCCCCCGGAAAATCCCGGTCAATAATCACCAAATCATCGTCCACCGGCGAATGCGGACAGTGGGCGCATCCCATCCCCTCTTCTTCGTAGACAATACGGGATGTCCCGTCTTCGAATGAAAATTCGAGTAAACGCATCCGCATTCCCCCCTCCGTAAACGCCTGGTTGTAGTGACAACGCTGCTCACGCCCCGCCACATAATCCGGATGCGCGGGTTTCAGAGGCACAATACAATGTGTCTCGGAAGGATTGATGCTGATCACCCCCGCCATCCATTCGATTCCCAGATCCTCTATCAGGACTTTTTCTTCCAAAGTATCCAAATGCACCAGCCGTAGAGATCTCCCCACATAATAGGCAAGCCACTTGGACTTGGGCGCCAAACACATCGCCGGACCGCTGATCCCCTTCCCGTCCCCATAGCGGCTGCGCATTTTGACCTGAATACTCGCCCAATGCCCAATCCCGTCCACCGGATCTATTAATTGCGTAATCTCCCCGCTTTCTACCGACGCTTTAAAGACCGCGCTCTGCCCCTCTTCGCTTCCCCGGGCAAACACAAACTCTTTGCCGTCTGAGGTGAACGCAATATTCGTGTGATAGGTCGGCGTGGTATTAAACAGACCCCGGTTGGTGTAACGACGTACAGAACGGAGAGTAATCGGATCTATAGAATCCTCTGACTCATTCCACCGATCCCCTTTAGAGCGTAAAGATAATGTCATTTGTTTTTTCATTAGAATACCACCAGTATGATTATTGTTTGAAATCGATTTCACTAATTCAATATAATCATGGAATTTAGCTTTTTTATCGCAGGTTGTGAATGGTCAAGATCGACAAATGGATGTTTAAAATCGACATAATGGATATTGCCCCAAAGTCGCGGAATAAAGATCGTATGGGCTATTTTTGGCCTGCCTACTGTTTCAGATATTGAATTGAGGCCAGGATATTCCCCATTTTTCCCCAAGCGCTGGGCTCGTCACGGCGTGCGCCTGCCCGAAGGACGCCCCGGCGGCCAGGGGAGTATCTAAAAAATCGACTTATCGCAGACTCTCATTTAGCAGACAAGCTCTTGCGGCTATTTAAAAAACGATCCCGCTTGCAATTCGAAAATATTCGGTAAATCGTTTCTGCATGAAACGTTTGATAACTACCCTTTCCCTCCTCATCGGATCCGCCAACTTCGCCCACGCCGCGACGTATTTTATTGATTTTAACAACGGAAATGACGCCGCCGACGGCCTTTCCCCGGCCACCGCCTGGAAACATTCCCCCGGAGATAAAAATGCGGAAGCTTCCCCTTCCACAGCCGAGCTCCAACCGGGAGACATCCTGCAGTTCAAAGGCGGCGTGCAGTACATTGGCGAAATAAAGTTCAGTAATTTACAGGGCAAAGAAGGCCAACCCATTGTGTTCGATGGCAATACCGACGGTAGTTTTGGCAGCGGCCGGGCGATCCTAGATGGCGCCAAAATGATCGAAGGCTGGCAAAAAGTACCCTCTCAAGAACAGGTCGACGGAAATCCGCTTTGGCAGAACATCATGTACACGGATGTGGACATGGATTTAAGCAGTAACTTTAGCCAGGATCGCTTTATCCTTCATCGCGACGGAAAGCAGGACCGGCAAGCTCCCTGGCAACGTTTGTTTCTCATCGACGGGGAAAAACGGGTGCTCCCCGTCGCCCAGCGCCCCAAACCTTCCGATGATTTTTATCCCGATCTGCCCAGTGACTTCTACCTCTCCCCCATCAAACTTGAAAGCAGCTATCCGCATAAAGTCTACTACCCCAAAGGTTCCAAAGGAAACCGCAGTCTTCCATTAATCGCCATCACTTATGGTGGCAACGCGCCG
>CAKZLZ010000127.1 GCA_937127435.1 uncultured Verrucomicrobiota bacterium
CCGTTCCACTATCAGGATGGCGACCCAATTGAGAAGGGCGACTACATCCTCGATGGTAACCCGGCACCGCACGACATTCTTGCGGTGAAGGGTGTTGAGGCGCTGGCGTCTTACCTCGTCGACGAAGTGCAGGAAGTTTATCGCTTGCAGGGTGTGGGCATCAACGACAAGCACATCGAAGTGATTGTACGCCAGATGTTGCGCAAAGTGAAAATCACCGATGCAGGGGACACCGATCTGCTGCCGGGCGATCAGATTGACCGCCTGACCTTTGAAGATCTCAACGAGAAAGCGGTCAGCGAAGGCCGTCGTCCCGCGGAAGCTTCACCGGTATTGTTGGGTATCACCAAAGCCGCTCTGGAAACAGAAAGTTTTATATCCGCCGCATCGTTCCAGGACACTACCCGTGTTCTGACCGAGGCCGCAGCGCTCACCAAGCGTGATAATCTGCGTGGATTTAAAGAAAATGTCATCATGGGACACTTGATTCCGGCGGGAACCGGTTTCGAAATGTACCGTGATATCCGCCTCAAGTATGCTTCAGAGCCGATTTCGGCCGATGAATTGCTTGGAGAAGAAATGTTTGAAGAAAAAAAATCTATTGAAAGTTAAGTTAGGGAGTTGTCAGGCGGGGTGCCTTTGTGTTAAGGCCTCCGGCCCGATTTCAGTATCTTAAGGAAAAAATTTATGCCTACCATTAATCAGCTTGTGCGTACCGGACGCAAACCTATCCGGAAAAAGAGTAAATCACGTGCGTTGCAACAGTGTCCGCAACGTCGTGGTGTATGTTTGTTGGTGAAAACCCAAACTCCGAAAAAACCGAACTCCGCATTGCGGAAAATCGCCCGTGTACGTCTGACCAACGGTCAGGAGATCACAGCTTACATTCCCGGTGAAGGCCACAACCTTCAGGAACACAGTATGGTATTGGTACGCGGTGGTCGTGTACCTGACCTTCCCGGTGTTCGTTATCACATTGTTCGGGGTGCCCTTGACTGTTTAGGGGTTGACGGACGCAATCAAGGCCGTTCCAAGTATGGAACGAAGAAGCCAAAAGTTAAAAACTAATTAATCATCGTTTAGGATAAATATCATATGGCACGTCGTCACCGCTCAGTTAAACGGGAAGTTCTCCCTGATCCGAAATTTTCGAACACGGAAATCACTCGTTTTGTGAACCAAATCATGCGCAAAGGTAAAAAAACCGTTGCCCAGAAAATTATTTATACTGCCCTCAGTCAGGTCGAAGAAAAGACCAAAGAGAATCCGGTAGAAGTATTTGAAAACGCTATTGAAAATGTGCGTCCGCAGTTGGAAGTGAAATCCCGCCGTGTGGGTGGCGCCACCTATCAGGTGCCGATGGAACTTTCCACGCCCCGCAGCCGTTCTTTGGCCATGCGCTGGATTATTCAGTACTCCCGTGCGAAGAAAGGTGTGCCTTTGGCCAATGCCTTGGCTACCGAATTGGTTGATGCCCACAACAATACGGGATCTGCCATTAAAAAACGTGACGATACCCACAAAATGGCTCAGGCCAACCGTGCCTTCGCTCATTATCGTTGGTAGACCTTCCGGTCTCCACGAAACAAAGCCATCTGTTTTGATACAGGTGGCTTTTTTTGTGTCCTGAAAGCGTGGGGTTCTATTTGCTTTATGATTGAATCCATTGTATGTGCGCAGGATGGATCACTTACTAATGGCTCGAAGCCAAATGGCGTTTTCACTGGCATTTCATATTATTTTTGCCGCCATATCGATGGTCATGCCTTTTTTGATGTATGCCGCTTACCGCAGGTATTTAAAACACCGGGATCCGATCGATTTGCAACTGACCCGGGCCTGGATGAAAGGAAGTGCCATTCTGTTTGCCACCGGAGCGGTCAGTGGAACTGCATTGAGTTTTCAACTTGGGTTGTTGTGGCCGGGATTTATGGAGCATGCCGGGCCGATTTTCGGAATGCCTTTTTCTTTGGAAGGGGCGGCCTTTTTTCTGGAAGCCATTTTTTTGGGCCTGTTTTTATATGGATGGGGGCGGATTCCTGAGCGGCGTCATCTGTTTTTTGGATTGATGGTGGGGATATGCGGACTTTCATCAGGCCTTTTGGTGATTGCAGCCAACGGATGGATGAATGCACCGACCGGTTTTGACTGGGTGAATGGCCAGGCGGAAAATATTCACCCCTGGAAGGCGATGTTTAACCGTGCCTGGCCTTTGCAGGCCATCCACATGCTTTGCGCGTCCTTTATGGCCGTGAGCGGGGCCGCACTGGGAGTGCACGCTCTGGGGCTGTTACGGGGCAAAGGGAGGGCTTTTCATTTGCGGGCCAGTATGTATTTGATGCCGTGTCTTGTGATCAGTTCGTTTTTGATGCCGATCACCGGAGATCTGAGTGCAAAATCGGTGGCAAAACGACAACCGGAAAAGTTGGCGGCGATGGAAGCGCATTTTGAAACCGGTTCCCGGGTGCCGTTGCTGATTGGGGGAATTCCCAATGAAGAGACCGGTGAAGTGAAATATGCCCTTCGCATTCCCGGGGGATTGAGCTTTTTGGCCTTTGGGAATTTTAATGCGGAAGTGAAGGGGCTGGATGCTTTCCCTGAAGACGAACGTCCGCCGGTACTGGTGCCCCACATCGCATTTCAGGTTATGGTCGGGGTGGGAGGTCTGATGTTAATGGTTTCCATTTTCTGGTTGTTTGCCCGCTGGAAAAAATGGGATTTGATGGCGGATCGAAAGTGGCAGTGGTTGTTGTTACTGCTTGCCCCCCTGGGATTTATTGCATTGGAAGCCGGTTGGGTGGTGACCGAAGTGGGGCGTCAGCCTTGGGTGATCTATAAAATTATGCGTACCGCGGATTCCGTGACACCGGTTCCCGGATTGGGTTGGAACTTTATCGTGATCTTCGGTCTGTATGGTGTTTTGGGCTTCTTGTCGTTTGGCTTGTTATGGAAATGGTTTCGAATTGAATCTGAAAGGGAGCCGGAATCATGATGGTCATCACTTTTGCTTTTCTGATTACGGTCATTGCGATTTATGCGTTGTTTGGCGGCGCGGATTTCGGAGGCGGGCTGCTGGAGGCTACGTTGGGGCGTCATCCAGTTTTGCAGAAGAAACTGCAGGCAACCCTGAGTCCGGTGTGGGAGGCGAATCATGTATGGTTGATTGCGGTGGTGGTGATCCTGTTCGTAGGATTCCCCAAGGTTTATACCACACTGTGTACCACGTTATATTTGCCCTTGAGTCTGGCGCTGTTGGGAATCTTGTTACGCGGCAGTTTTTTTACTTTCCGGAAATATGATCCCGATCCCGGAAAAAATCTAAAGGTTTATGATTGGATTTTCCGGGTGAGCTCTGTGCTGACCCCCACATTTTTCGGATTTATTGTGGCGGCCACGCTGGTGCATCTTCCCAAGCTCAGCACCCATCCGGATTATGGGTATGCGGATCTGTATCTACGTCCCTGGTTTACCTTCATGGGCTTTCTGTGTGCGATTTTTGTAAATGCGGTCTTTGGATATTTAGCGTCAGTCTTCTTTTTTGGTGAGGTGGATACGGATGCGGAACGGAAGGTGATTCAGAGCAGGATCCGTGGCTTTTTCTGGGCAACGTTTTTCAGTGGGGGGGCGGTGTTGTTTTGGGGCGGTTTCCATGCCCTGGTTTCCCCACAAAAGTTTTTCGCCCCTTTCCAGGTCGGTGCACAACTCATTGCGGTCTGCGGCATCGGCTGGATGTTGTATGCCTTGAAGCGGGGCAAGGTCTGGCAGGCGCGTTTTGCCGCAGGATTGCAAACCCTGGCCTTTTTGACCGGATGGGTGCATATGGAATATCCGGTGTTCTTCCGGTTTGATGACGGCACCTCTTTGACCGTACAAAATGCTTCTGCGCCTTATATCACCGTCCTGTGGCTGAATATTGGATTGGTGATCGTGTTGTCACTGGTGGTGCCGCTGCTGGTGTATTTGTACCGGGTGTTTCAAAGCAAACCCGGTGTGCAAGAAAGGGCATAGCTTCCTGGTTTCCCTGGCCGTCGCGAACGGAAGTTCGGGTAGGCTCGTTTACGGGTCGGAACCTGGGGTCTGAAACCGGAAGCCTGAAGGCATTCCGTTGAACCGCCTGAAGGCGGGACTCCGAACTTAGTCAGTGTTCCTCCGGAGGGAAAGTTCAGAGTTCCATCTTTAGATGGTTCCTCTGAAGCGTTTACGCGAAGGGCTACGCGGAACGCGGAAGCCTAATACGGATGGGTGCGCTGATAGAGCTTCGGATGGGCGAGGATCAGCAGGGTGGTGGGACCTCATTCAACGAATAGTCGTTATATGATTATCTTTCTGTTTGCGAAAACAGAAATTCAAACCGCTGGTCAAAAACCTCAGAGGGTTTTCTTTTTAAGCCCGGTTGTATTTCGATGGAATCGCGGGTTCTGACGATACCGATTACGGCTGTACGCTGTAAAACTTCTTCGGGATCATCGAGCCAGCAATTAAATAACACCAGTGAAGGACTTTCGCTCGCCGCAGGGAAGGCGAAGGGGAGAATTTTGGGGATTTCGATTAATGAAATGACCAGATCTGCTTCATCTTTCAGATTTGTTACCCAGTGAATAAAGTGAGCCGTTTGATTTAGCAGGGCTTCCTCGGTGGCGAGGGCGGCTTGCTCTTTATCACTATTATGATCGAAGAATTGTTGAATAGATTTGGGGGTAGGGAGGGTGCGTTCTTCGATGATACAGCCATGGGCTTGTAATGCCCTCGCCAGGGATTGAGCAAGCGCATCATTCACTGGGCGGGGATTGTCCTCGGTAGTGAGTTGCATGGGGTGAACGATCATGACCCGTGATGCGGGAAAGGACTCCCCCAGCGTATTCCCGATGACGGTTCCTTTTATGTCCTGAAGGCGCAGTGAATTCTTGAAAGCAGTCTGATAATTTCCATCGGACTTCAAGCTGTGATAAAGGGAGAATCCAAAAGCAAGAATCCCGAGAACGATCAAAAGTCCAATTAGGGGTTGTTGTTTTAAGGATCCCTTTACGAATTGCAGCGTCAGTCCTATCAACGTGAAGACAAGTATCCCCTGAATCATGATGTTGAGCGCGTTCACACAATTCCTTTTCTATAAAACAATGACCTGCCTACGCCCTTTGCAAGACGTGGTTTTTTTAGTGTCTTTTGATTCCAGAACTTACTTACGTTTTAGACGTCCACAACCCATGAGAATTCCAATGCTTCCGATGGCAAACAGGGTCACACTACTCGGCTCGGGTACTGAAACGATTAGAAAATCATCCATTACAGCTGTGGTTGCACCGGATGCGCGGGTTGTTCGATAGCCAAAATATTCACCGGTCAGCGGAGTGTTGTCGGTGCCGTTAATGGTTTGATTGATACTGTCACCTGTAACATTGAAGGATAAATTCAACGAGCCGCTGCTGTAGGTCCCCGTGAGGGTAAAGACGTAGTCTGTACCATCAGTCAATGCCGATACCGTGGTAACTGCAGATGAAGTAATCTGACCATCTCCACCGATTTCCTCTAGAAATAAGAAGTCTTCTTCGGCAACATTTTGGTTTTGCGCTACATAGGCCTGGTAAAAGGAACTGCTCAAGGAATCATTATTTCCATAAGCTGCCAATCCGACTGAGCCTTTGTTTGCCCCTGTTATGTTAAAAGTACTTGAGATGATGAAATCCGAACTGCCGACAGTGTTCAGTTGGATTACAGAAGGGGCGATTTGGCCATTAGGCGTTGTCGTGGGACCACCGGTTGACACAGTGTAGACCCCGCTGCCAGCGGTATAAATACCGAAAGGATCCGAGAAGTCTGGTACTTCAGTAACGGCATTAAAACTTTCGGAATATAGAATACTGGCGGATGCCATGGAGCTTGCGGTGATCAACGTAAGGGCACAGCTTAGAAGTTTTAGTCTCATGTTCATTAATGTTCTCCATTTATACAGTTCGTACATTGTGAAATATGTATTTTATAAGGGTCTGATTAAATTTAAAAACAGACCCCTGGTTGTGATCTGGTGGGTGGAATGTCGGGTTGTTTGTTCCCGGGTATTAAGTTTATGTTAGAATCCGTAAACAATATATTGACCTATGTCAATCTTTGATCTACAGATATTCTTATGACACAAGCTCTGGTATTCTCATCTCAAATAGACCGTTCGAGTGCGGTGCCGCCTTATCAGCAGCTGAAGCGGGTTTTGATTTCTGAAATTGAAACGTTGGGACAGGATGCGCGGTTGCCAGCGGATCGTAAGTTGGCGAAAGGCTATGGCCTCTCACTGGTGACGGTGCAAAAAGTGATGGGGGAGTTGGCCAGTGAAGGGTATATTCAAAGAGAGGTAGGGCGGGGAAGTTTTGTCAAAAGTCGGGATCCGATAAGTGAAGATGTTGATTCGTTTAAGGATCCGCTACTTCGCGCGGCCATTATTTATCCGAACTTTTTTTCCGCTTCTATTATGGAGCAGTTAAACAAACTGGAAAGGGAGGGGTTAAAATCGAGGGTCTCTTATTCGCATTTTAAACTGCATTCCCGTCGATGGCTGGACCGTTTGGAACAGTTTGTTGAGGAAAAAAGATCAGAGCTGGATGGGTTGATTTTGATTCCTCCCAGTGATTTGCGTTCACAGGAACAATTGATGACTTTGGAATCTTTCGGCATCAATATGGTGGTTTTATCGACCTGTGATGAGGGCGCCCTTGAGGGGATGCCGCATGTTCGATGCTGCGGTATGGATCATTTTGAAGCGGGTAGGATCATCGTTGAAAAAAGTTTGGCTGCCGGATACCGTGAGATATTGCATGTGCGAAATGAACCCCGTTGTTACGACACTATGGAATTCAGAAAAGGGCTTTTGCAGGGGGCCGAAAAGGCGGGATTGAGTTATACCACCATTGCCGATCCGCCTGCAAACTGGGAGGACAGTGGGGATTACGCGCTGCGGATAATGACGGGGCTGTCTATCCAGCCCTCGGAAAGCACCATATTTGTTTTTGACTCTGCCGCGGGATCGAGTGCGGGAATTCATGCCCTGATCAACCGCGGGTATGCTGTGCCAGAAGATGTGTCCATAGTTTCAGGGGTGTATAATGAAAGCTACCGCTTTTATAATCCGGCTTTGAGTAGCACCAAGGAAAACATGTCCGAGGTGATTCAAAAGGCAGTATCGATGCTTTCTGATCCATCAATTGAAGGCCTTACACTTGTCCCTCCGATTTGGATTCCCGGTGGCAGTATGCGGATGGTCCTATGATGGATGTACCCTTTCTCTAAATTGATTTTTCCCGATTCTGTTTTTCGACCTTGAATTATCCAGGATTATCTTATGACTGTATTCACTTCATTTAGCCGTATTCTTTTTATCTCTGCGATGCTGGGAAGTCTCGTTCCGCAAGTAATGGCCGGGAATTCCTCTACGGCTGAGCGGGTCTTGGATTTGTCCGGAGAATGGAAATTCCAATTGGAACCCGGACACAAGTCAGGAGAAAAAGGGAACGGGAAATCAGGGAAACAAGCGGTCTCTTTTGAGGATGAAGATTGGCAGACCCTCCGGGTGGGTACACCCTGGGAAGCGCAGGGGCATCGCTACAACGGGGTGGCCTGGTATCGTAAATCTTTTGTGATTCCTGCAAGTTGGAAAGGGTCGACCTTGGTGTTTTCCGGGGGGAACCCTGATGACGGTGGCGAGGTCTACTTTAATGGGACTTCCCGGGGCACGTTCACTTTTAAAGAAAAGATCGACTTTGTGCTACCTGAAACGGAAATCAAATGGGGCGAAAAAAATGTCATCGCGATTCGGGTGTGGGATTGGTATAAAAATGGCGGGTTAGGTTCCGGGATTTATGCGGTTGAGCGCGTGGCGCCTTTTACTCTATCTGAGGAACGGAGCACGGAATCCGTTTCATTGGGTCTGACGGTTGCCATGCGCAAGGGTGTGCTTGAACCTGGTCGTTGGGAACGGGGACTCGAATTGATCGGTGTGGATGAAAATTCCCGCATGGCGTTGTCGGTGAGCCCCCGGGCATTTGAAGGGGAGGATGCCATTGAAATCAAAGTGACAGATCCGAATACCCGACAATATCTGGATTATATTCTTCCCGCCGGGAAAAGCGGTGATGACTGGGCCCGCGGGGGATATGATTATATTTCGTTTTGGGTGAAGTCGGAGGATCTCTCCGGAGATATTGCTGTTCGACTGAATAAAGGACGTTTGGTTGCGCGGAAAAAATCCCAAAGTGCGTCCACTTACGTTGCGGTTTCCCCGGGTCCATGGAAAAAAGTCATCCTGCCTTTTTCTCAATTTCTGAATGAATATGCGTCTAACTATGATCGGGTTGTGGATCAACGGGAGCCGGTATTTGATCCTTCGTTTGTGGATTCGATCGGCTTGGGGTATGAGAACAACCGTTTGCAGGGCGGGGGACGATTGCAATTGGCGAAGTTTGAAGTGGGACGTTTTTCGAAAAAGGGGTTGGCTGTGGGGGTCCCTTTGAAAGGGCTCTGGAGGTTTCATCGCGATAATCTTCGGCCCGATGGACAAAAGAGCGTCTTTGGTAAAAATAATGAGGCTGAGGAACATGTCGCTGACCGTAATGGATACGGGAAAGAACTCGGTTTTCATTTACCTGGTTTGGATGATCATGATTGGGAAGTCGTGCAGGTTCCGGGGCGTTGGCGGGAACTGGGCTTAG
>CAKZLZ010000128.1 GCA_937127435.1 uncultured Verrucomicrobiota bacterium
GGATTACTTTATCCTTGATGCCAATGACTCATTCCGTCTGCAAATTGAGGCGATGAAACCGCTCGCTTCGCAAAAGGGACTTGGTACAACCAAATGGCTGCTGCCTTCAAGGTACGCCGCAAAAGTTGAAGGTTTGGGTGATATTGCTGCACGGAAGAAAAAGCTGGATGAGCTGAATTTAACCGACAATACGGTTTTTGTGTTTACCTCTGATAATGGCGGGTTGCATGTGCCCGAAGGGGGGCATAAACGGGTGACCCACAATAGCCCTTTCCGGGCAGGGAAAGGGTATACCTACGAAGGTGGACAACGGGTGCCTCTGATTGTGCGCTGGCCCGGACGGATTCCGGAAGGCCGGGTAATCGACACTCCCATGAGCAACATCGATTGGGTACCAACCTTGATGGAGCTGGCCGGCGCGCCTGTACCAGAGGAGCTGGATGGCATAAGTTTTGCGGAAGGGTTACTGGGTGGCGACATTGCAGAGCGTCCACTGTATTGGCATTTTCCACATTATACCAATCAGGGAAGCCGTCCCACCGGAGCTATGCGGGACGGGGAGTGGCTGTTGATTGAACGCTACGATACCGACCAGGTAGAACTTTACAACTTGTCCACGGATGTGGGTGAACGGGATGACCTGTCTGATCAAGAGCCGGAAAAAAAGACCGAAATGTTGGCGGCGTTAGACGCCTGGCGTCAGGAACTGGATGTGCAGTATAACCGTCCAAATCCGGATTGTGACGAGGATGGTTTTAAGCGCTGTTATCTTGATTTTGATCCCGGCAGCTTTGATCCTGCAAATGCGGATGATGTCGAATGGGAATGCATCGCCGAATGGCGTCGACAGATGAATGGCGCGAAACCTTTGGTTTAAGTTGCTGGGCTACCCCCGCTCCTGTTTATGTGCGCCGTTTAAATAAAACAATGGCCAAGGCACTTAAGCTGAAAAGCCAGAGAGAGGAAGCTTCGGGTACGGCCGCGATAATGACCGGGTCGAAGGTGTTGCTACCAGAACTGTTTAAAGTAAAGCTGCTAATACTGTCTCCCAAGGCAATACCAAAATCGCTGAAGTCGATGCCTACGCCGTGGATCGTTTGCGAAATGTTATTGCTGCCACTGGAAGTGGTGTTGGTAAGAAGACTTGTCAAATTGGCCGGGGTGGAAATATTCACGACATCCGCGTTATTGCTACTGACGCCACTGTTTCCATATGCTGTTCCACTCACGGTTTGGGTGTCCCCTTTGATCGTCACTTGAAATGCATCAGCGGTTCCTGAGTTAATTTCGTATAGAAAGAAGTCCGCGCCGGCGACATTCTTTACCGGCGTATTAAAATTGAACCCGGCGCTTCCAGCTGTCGTTGCCGGATTAATAATCCCGGTATTCCCGGACCAGTCAGTCTCGAGAAATCCTCTTCTGGCTGCTTCATCCAGTATGATCGGTCCGCCATTGTATTGGAGGAATTGTCCGGTGGAGGCTCCTTTCCACGCAGTGAGGGTCACCTGAACCAAATCGCTGGTGTCGTACTCAATACCATTAAGGGTTACACCGGTGAGGGTTTGACCTGAAAAGGTACCATAGTTGTTGGGATCCGCGACAGATGTCCCTAAGGCAACGGTGGCGGCTTGCGCGGTCAATCCCAGGGTAAAACTGGAAATCAGCAGTGCTTTTAATAAATTCATGGGAATACATTAATTATTAAACCTTTAAGGGACAAGGGGAATGTCGAAGAATTATTCTGCTCCCGTCTGCAGGAGGGAACCGAACCTTTTGCTTTTGGATGGCGTGCGGTTTAACCTTTTGATGATGTGCTCTTATGAATAAAGCATAGATTTTTAATGCGTCTAAGCAGGTTTTCTGGTAGCCGAGGCTCATGAGTAATCCAAATGCAGAAGGCCGCGAGCATCCGTTGAACATGATCCGTAATATCGGGATCGTGGCGCATATTGATGCCGGTAAAACGACGACTTCCGAACGTATCCTGTTTTACAGCGGGAAATTGCATCGTCTGGGAGAGGTGCATCACGGGACGGCCACCATGGACTGGATGGAGCAGGAGCGTGAACGCGGCATTACCATTACCTCTGCTGCGACCACTACCTTTTGGAAAGAGGTTCAGATCAATCTGATTGATACCCCCGGACATGTGGATTTTACGGTGGAAGTGGAGCGTTCCCTGCGGGTACTCGACGGGGTGGTGGGGGTGTTTTGCGCGGTGGCCGGGGTGCAACCGCAGTCCGAGACGGTCTGGCGGCAAGCCAAAAAATATAAAGTGCCCGGATTGGCTTTTGTGAATAAATCCGACCGGACCGGGGCAAATTTTGAGCGGGCGGTACAGCAAATGAAAGACAAGCTGGGATTGCCGGCGATTCCGATTCAGATCCCGATGGGAGCCGGGGAGGACTTTCTGGGACTGATCGACCTGGTTGAAGAAAAGGCCTACTTCTTCGATGATGAAAGCCTGGGCGCCAAGGTGCGGATTGAAGGAATTCCTGCTGATTTCGCCGACGAAGCGGAAGCGGCCCGTTCGGAACTGATTGAGTCGGTGGCGGAAATGGATGAAGAAGCGCTGGATCAATTTATGGAAGAGGCGACGCTCTCGGCCGCCCAATTAAAGGCGGCGATCCGCCGGTTGACCGCTTCTCAACACATGGTGGGCGTTCTGGTGGGATCGGCCTTAAAGAACAAGGGCGTGCAACCGTTGCTGGATGCCATCGTGGCTTATTTACCCTCTCCTTTGGATGTTCCTCCGGCGAAGGGACTGCATCCTAAAGATGAGAGCAAAGAAGTTGTGCGTGAGGCATCCGACCATGAACCGTTGGCAGGCCTGGTATTTAAAATCGCCACCGACCCCTATATGGGACAAATTGCCTTTATCCGGGTCTATTCCGGCCAACTGGATAAAGCGACCAATGTGTACAATTCCCGGACGGGAAAACGGGAGCGGGTTATGCGCCTGGTGCGTCTGCATGCGAACTCCCGGGAAGAAATCGATACCTTGTATGCCGGTGAAATCGGCGGAATTGTGGGGATGAAAGAATTGGTGACCGGGGATACGCTCTGTTCCGAAAAAGCGCCGATTGTGTTGGAAACCATTGAGTTTCCGGAATGTGTGATTGCCATGTCGGTGGAGCCGAAGTCCTCTGCGGACAAGGAATCCCTGATGTCGGCCTTAAAACAGTTGTCCCAGGAGGACCCGACCTTCAACTACCGGATTGATGAAGAAAGTGGCCAGACCATTATGAACGGCATGGGGGAATTGCATCTGGAAATTTTGCGGGACCGGCTGTTGCGGGAGTTCAAAGTGCAGGCCCGCGCGGGTAAACCCATGGTGGCGTATCGCGAAAGTATCGGCGGTTCGGCCGAGGCGCGGGGTGAATTTGACCGGGAAATTGCCGGGAAACGTCAGATTGGGGATTTGACCCTGAAGGTATCTCCGAAAGAAAGGGGCACCGGGAATGAAATTAAAATTTCTGTATCCAAAAACATTCTGGATCAGGAATACCGCACTGCGATTGAGGATGGCCTCAAAGATGCACTGGTTACCGGAATGGTGAAGCATTTTCCAATGACAGATATTTTGGTGGAGATTACGTCCGCCGAGGTGCATCCCACGGATTCGACCGAACTGGCTTTCCGTTCCGCGGCGCATTTGGCCATTCGTGAAGCGTTGCAAAATGCCTCTCCCCAGCTTTTAGAGCCCATTATGAATGTGGAAGTTCTTTGTCCGGAGGAGCATATGGGCGATGTGATGGCGGATCTGAGCAGCCGCCGGGGAAAAATACGGGACATGGAAGCCAACGAAGAAGGTCAAAAAATCGCGGCGGATGTGCCGCTGGCCGAACTGTTTGGATATACCACTACCCTGCGCTCGCTCAGTAAGGGCCGTGCCAGCCAGTCCATGGAGCCGCAAACCTACGCGGTGGTGCCGGATGAGGTGATGGCGGCTTTGAATACCTACTAAAGTGGCTCTTTGCATTGTGCTTTTATTGTCTGCGTGGGCGGGATGAAGGACTTTACAGATGCGCAAATAGCACATGGTTTTGGTGGAATGTCACATGATCGGGTACTTGTGGCATATCTTATGTTCTGCACAATATGATTCATTACATTCGAATCTGATCCTACAGGAATCCTTTATGAAAACAAACCAATCTAATGTTTGCCCCAATGGTTTAAAGCAACGCAGTCCGATCAGAGGTCTTGCTTTGTCCGTCACGTTGCTAGGTATTTTTGTCTCCGGGCTTTTGGCGGATGATTTTGGCTCCGGTGGTGATGCGTTCATCATCGATTTTGTAAATGTGGATAATGCCGGAAATGCCAATGATGTTGCGACCGGTCTGGGAGGGGTAGGCTACGAATACAGGATTTCGACATACGAAATTACCGCGAATGTGATAGATAAATCGGTCAATCTTGGGTTGAGCAATGTGGTCCGTTCAGCACACACGAATGGAAATCAACCGGTGGTATATATTAATTGGTATGAAGCGGCGGCGTTTGTGAACTGGATGAATACCAGTGAGGGGTATCAGGCAGCCTACGATCTCAGTTATAGCGGTAGTTGGAGTATTTCGGCATGGGGAGCCTCCGATCAAGCGAGTACGGGCGTGGATAGCGGTACCAATGCTTTTCGCCACAAGGATGCTGTCTATTTTATCCCGAGTGAAGATGAATGGTACAAAGCGGCCTTTCACCAAAATAATGGCGTGACTTCGGATTATTTTCTTTATGCGACGGGAAGCGACACCCTTCCTGATGGTGTTGATTTTGTTGGAGACACGGATTATGATGCGGTGTTTAAAGAATCTGGAAATACTCCTGGTGCATTTGATGTGACCATTTCAGGAGTTTCGAGTCCTTATGGTACCTTCGGGCAAAACGGAAATGTATGGGAATGGAATGAAAGGGCGAACGGGGGCACCATCACCGGAGATGTTCGCGGAGCGGCCTATGGTGAAAGTGCCAGTGAAATGGTCTCTTCATATAGTGCTGCAGATTTTGGTGCCACTTCAGAAAACCATGTTGTGGGTTTTCGGGTTGCCAGTGTAGCGGTAATTCCCGAACCTTCCTCACTCGCATTGATGGCGGTGGTGGGTTTGGCTTCACTTACAATTTTGCGCCGCCGCAAGTCGTAAGAAAGATTCAATCCGAATGAAAAAGCCACCGCAGGTCGGTGGCTTTTTTTGTGAGGTAGGATGGGGAGGCTCCACTCGAAAGATTTTCGTTTGACCTATTCGAAGGTGGCCTCCTCTTCTACGGTTTCCGCTTCCATCAGCACCGGTTTGTCCAGGTAACGGGCACGTTCCTCTTGGCTGAAGGCTTTGGTCATCAGAGTGGTGGCGCTGGCTTCTCTGCGGGAGAGGGCGGGTAGATCGCCGGGGGTATTGACAATATACGGGGTCATAAAGATCAGCAGTTCTTTTTTGGTTTCCTCGGTGCTGGTGCTCCTGAAGAGTGCACCCAGGATGGGAATGGACCCGAGAATCGGCACTTTGGTTTCGGATTTAATCCGCTGCGTTTCCATCAACCCGCCGATCACCACGGTTTCCCCGTCGGGGGTCACCACCACCGTTTCTGCGGAACGTTTGGTGATCACCGGTGAATTGACTGTTTCCGAAACGGTGATGCTCTCATCGGCGAGGCTGGAGATTTCCGGGGCCACAATCATTTCCACGGTGCCGTTGGCATTGATGAAGGGGGTCACTTTTAAAATAATGCCCACATCGGAATACTGAATGGTATTCAGGGTTTGGCCGGTGTCGGTGATCTGGCTGTTGGTGACCAGAGGAATTTCTTCGCCCACGATGATGACCGCTTCCTGGTTGTTGCGCGCCAGAATGGACGGACGGGAGAGGACCTCGAGCTTTCCGCTTTCCGCCAGAGCGCGCACCCGCAGTTCCCAGTTGTCACCCAGCAGGCTCCAGAATCCGCCCGCCAGATCGTTGGAGAAATCCGCCACGCTGTCGGATTGACCCAGACCGGTTTCAAAGGTGCCCTGATTGAGCGTGCTTCCGTTGCCGGTAAACCCGAGCAGGCCCTCGATCCCCATGTCCATCCCTTTGCCGTAGGTCACTTCGGCAAACAGCACTTTGATCAGGACCTGGGGTTTGGGACGGTCCAGATCTTTCAGCACCTGGGCAATACGTGCGCCGGTGGCTTCGTCGGCCACTACGATCAGGGAACGGGTTTCCGGATCGACCTCGATGATGGCGCTGCCGATGCCGGTGTGGCTGTCGTAGTTCGAGCTGCTGGAAGAGGAGCTGCTTTGGCGCGAAGTACTGCCTGTGCGCGCACCACTGGTTTCCCGTACCTGGGCGTGGGTGGTCAGGCCGAAACAAAGTGCCAGTGCGAGGCCGCCCTTGCTCAAATGGTTTAATTTAAATTTTCTGTAGGTTTTCATATTTGGATTCCTTGGTAAATGGTGTGCATTAACGACTGCTGGTACCCGAGTTGCCGGAGAGTCCACCGAAGCTGGAATTCAATTCCACAGTGGAGCCGCTGTCGGCCCGCTCTGTCAGCTGGCTGCCTACCTGCCCCTCGCGGGTGCCGGTTTCATCGTCGCCGAACATGCCCCGCAGGATGGCGGCGACATTGTCCACGTCCGCGTGGGCCAGCGGAAACACGAAGACCTGTTGGCGTTTGGCGTTGGAGCTGTCCATGCGTCCCACCAGTTCGGCCACCTGTATCATGCTTTCCCTGCCCGCGCTCACCAGCAGGGAGTTGGTGCGTGGATCACCCACGGCCACCACCTTGGCCTGCTCGAGACTGCGGCTGCTTTGTTGGTTGGTGGATTGAGCCTGCTGTTGCCCGGGCATGCGGCCCCGGAATCCTCCGGTTTGGGTTGCCGAAGAGGATTCCTCTTCCGCGGCGTCAAACAGCTCGGTCACAATCTCGGCCACTTCCAGCGCGTCCGCGTTTTCCAGCTCAAACACCCGCACCTCGGTAATATCTGACACATTGACATCCACCTGGGTCACCAGCTCCGCCAGCGTTTCCATCAGTCCTTCGGGTGCACTGACAATCAGGGAGTTGCTGCGTTCATCGGCGACCGCCACCACTTTGGATCCCGCATCCAGGGCCGTGCTGCCGGAGGAGGCGGCGGGGGTCTGTTGCTGATTTTGTCCGCCGGGGCGTCCGCCGCCACTACGGCCTCCCGTGCGGAAATCCATGCGGCTGTTGGAACCTGAACTGCTGGTTGAATCCGAGGAGCTGTCAAACACTTTGCCCACCACTTCCGCAAGTTCAGAGGCGTCGGCGTACTGTAACTGAAACACGCGGAGGGTGGAAATGCTGGATACCGAAGTGTCCAGGGCGTCGAGAATTTCCGCCACCCGTCTGATATTCATCTGGGTGTCGGTCATCACAATCGCATTGCTGTCTTCATTGGCGGTGATGCGGGTATTGTTGTCGAGCAGCATGCTCAAGGTCTCCACCAGCGGTGCCACTTTGGCGTGCCGCACCGGCATAATCTGGGTCACCATTTCATCTTTCATGGGAATGGTTGCCGGATCACTGCCGGAGTGGACGGGCAGGTATTGCATGTGCGCCTGATCTCTGGGCACGATCCGCAGAATACGTCCGTTGCGGATGGCGGCGTAGCCTTTATCGATCAGCAGGGTGTTCACCAAATCGTAGGCCTCGTCCACGGAAAGCGGTTGACGGCTCACAGCATTCACCGTGCCTTTGGGCGGGGTTTCGGAGACAATAATAAAGCCGGCGGCTTCACTCAGGTGGTTGAGTACGTCGGAGAGCGGGGCGTCCTGAAAGTTGAGCAGGATGCCCGGTGGGGTCTCCTCTGCACGGAGGCCAAAAAAGGGAAGGCAGAGTGCGGCCAAACAGGCGCTGCGTATTTTGAATCGGGCGGGGGAACTTTTCATGAATTTAACTCCTTTTTACGGCGCTCCATCAGGCGGCGCATCACATCATTGACATCTTCTTTGGGGGCTTCCTTTCCTGTCGTCGCACTCGCGGGAGCGGACGGGGGAATGGAGCTGTAAATTTCGCCGCTGCTTTTTTGCCAGTCCGCATCCCCGATCCGCAACAGACCTTCCCCGACGGCCAGCCGGAAGGTTTCTCCGTCTTGGTTTACCAGCACCACTTCTGCGGGGAGAATTTCTGCTATACGAAATTCACCCAGGCTTTCCCCGTCGGTCAGCACGCCCGACATTTCCGGCGATGAGCCGGCAAAGAACGCCACCGATTTCCCGGGCCGCAGCAGGTTTCCGGTTAGTTTCAAACTGTCCTTTTTCGGAGGCGCGGCTTTGGGCGTCTCCACTCTTGGGGGTTGCACCCGGACCGGTTGGCGGGTGGCGTCGAATATGTTCCGTTTTGTCAACTCCGGATATTCGGAGAGCGGGAGGGAACTGTCGGCATCCAGAACAGAGCATAAGCCCAGAAGGATAAGAAAGAGTGAGGTTTTCATAGGACTTATCTCCTCCTGCTTGCGGGATTTTCGCCGCCGGACAATCTCAGTACCGAAAACAAGACATCCAGGGTCAGCATACTGCCGGACTCATTGCGGGTGGCCAGCACTGCACTTTCCAGGCGGACGGCGAGGGGGTCGTTTTCCAGTTCATTCAGGAAACGGGTGAGGCTGCCCAGATTGCCGCTGAGGGTGGCGCGGCAGTCGAGGGTGCTGAAGTCTTCGTCATGTTCCCGCCAGCGGGGGGTGAGGCTGGTCACGGTCACGCCGCTGTTCTGCACCCAGCGGGCGGTGGCGAGCAGGGCGGTATCCTCCGCCCGGGCCGCATCGTTGGGCAAAGTATTCTGGCTCACCGTTTCCCATTTTTCATGCAGAGTGTCTTTGCGGTCCAGCAGGCTGTTTCCGCGCGCCAGCTGTTCCCGCAGTTCACTCATGTGCGCGCTCTGTTCCCGCCAGTTTTCTGAAAGGTTGCTGTAGACCAGGCGGTCAAACAGCAGCAGGCCTCCCGCCAGCAAAGCGCCTGCGGCCAGCAGTTTGTTCCGGTGTTCAGTCATGTGTCTCTCCTTTCCATTGAAATCCGATTTCATACTGCAGGGGATCATTTCCCCGCTGCTGTTCCAGGGTGGCTTCCGCCACCTGGGGCAGGGCCAGCAAGTCCCGGCGCATCGATGAGAAGGGCTCCTGTCCTTTCGAAAAGCCCGCGACCGACACTTTCCGCTGTTCATCGATTTCCAGGCGCGACACCCAGATCACGCCGCTGTCCGGAAAGGTGCCGGTCACCAGATTGAGGATCTCAAGACTGTCCGCACGGGTATCGGTCCAGGGACGGAAACGGCGGATGCGGGTTTGCATGTCCTCCAGTTCCGCCACCTCGGCAGACATACTCTGCCACTGGCGGGAAAGATGTTTTTCCAGGAGAGCGCGGCCGGACCAGGTTGCCGCGGTTAAAAACAGGATGGCTGCCCCGGCAACCAGCGCCACGCGGCGGGGACCTTTGGCGGAAAGCTTTCCGGTCAGCTGATGAAGGCGCCCCTGCTTGGGCGGAATAAATTCGAAGGTGACCGGAAGACCGCAGAGGCAGCGCTGCGCCGCGGTGACGGCGGCGCCCGCGAGATTGGGATCATTGCCTTTGGTTTGCACACGAATGCCCAGCCGTTCCAGGGCGGGGGTCACCGCCTGGCGCACCTGTGCCACCTCCGCCGGGGTCCCGGTAAACAGCGCTTCCCGTAGATTTCCCCGCACCGGAACGGGGAGGCGTCCCAAAGTGATACGCAGTTCCCGGTCCAGGGTATTGGCATCAAAATGCAGATCCCCGCCGGAGGTGCCCGCATCGGCGGCGAGGGAGCGCAGTTCCGCCACCCCGCTGCCGGTGAACACCACTACATTCACATGGCCGTCCACCACCAGAAATCCCAGATGGCCGCCGGCGGGATCGGAATCGGTACCGGCGTTCAGTCCGGGAGAGAGAGAAAGGGGTGTCAGCCCGGCCGCCTGCAACAGACTCTTCAGGGCTTGCATGCGTTTGTCGGGTAGGGCGGCCAGGGTTGCGTGGCGTCCATCGCTGGTTTCGTAGAGTGAATGTGCGCAATGTAGATCGGCGGCGGGGAGGGGGAATTCCTGTTCCGCGCGCAGATTCAGAAAGCCGGTGAGGGCTTCGCCTTCGAGGTCAGGCAGTGGCACCGGAGCGCTGAGCAGCCAGGAGGGCGGCACGCAGACCACGCAATGTTTTTCGCGGATGTCAGCGCCCCGAAGGGCCGCAGCCAACGCTATGCCCGCGGGTTTCGGGTCCCCGGTAAAGGACTCGCCGGGAAGCGATACTGTAAGCGATTTGGTCATGCGGCAACCGTTGTGGTCCCGTATTACCCGGGCCGCGGTCATGTGGTGACTGTCCACGGTGAGGGCCAGCAGTGATGACCGTTTGGTGACAGAATTTAAATATGAGATAAGTTTGTTCATTTGTTTTCTCCCCCGGAAAGTTCGGTGTACAGATCTTCGCCCAGTGCCCATCCCCGTCCGTGGATGTCCCGGCGGTAGAGGACCTGTGCGGTTTCAGCTGTGTCATCGATGACAAACAGGCTTCTTCTAAATCCTTTTCCCTGCCGGCCCACCGCGCAGATATCGGCGGTGAACTGAAAAGTTCTTCCGGTGATGTAAGGGCCCAGCTCCCGGGCGGTTTCTTCACCCAACACTTCCACGATCCAGGCTTCGCTGGCAGGGTTTTCTCCCAATTGACTGCGCTGCAGCACCAGGTTTTCCGCAGTGGTTTCGTCCATGCCCGGCAGGCAGGCCAGCACGGTGGCTGTGGCTGTATTCACATTTACCAGCCCTTCGGTGTATTCCTCTTCGGACACGGTCAGCTGATGTGCAACCTGATCGAATTCCGCGGTGGTCATGCCGCTGGCCACGAAGTAGGCGATGAGGCTGTCAAACTCGCCCCGGGCGCTGCTCAGAATTTCCGCCGAGCGGTCATCGCCGAAGGTTTCCGTGAACAGGGTTTCCAGATCCTCTCCGCCCTGCGTAAGGTTAATCCGCGCGGTGCCGTCCTCCAGGCTGTTGGGTTCACGGGAATAGACGGTGAGGTAAGCCAACAGCCCGGGATCGAGGGTTCCGTCTCCGTCTGTATCTTCATCCGGATCGAGGATGCCGTTCCGGTTCAGATCCTCGCCCAGCAGCAGTTCCTCCTCCGCGCCATAGACCAAAAACAATTCGTCCAGGGTTTCAAAAGGCGCGTTTTTGCAGGAGAGGGGCGGATCCATCAAATAGTAACTCTGCGCCTCCGCGCCGTTTTCCGAGATGTCGTCGTCTTCGTCCCGCCAGTCCACAATAGCGGCCGCGAATTCTTCGGTCATGTCGGGCAGCAAAATCAGCCATTCGGCCGGGGCAGTGTTCAGATTCAGCTTGCCCGCTTCGTCCACCAGACCGAACTGCGGTGCATTGTCCGTAAGGTCATTCCTGGAAGTCGCCAGCATCCAAAAAGAAGCGTCGCCTACTGTCACTTCTTCGCAAAGGACTTCGTCGCTGTCGGGAAAAATCTTCGGCTCTTCGCGGTCGCCGATCACCTGCAGGGCATATTTTGCTGCGCCCTGCACAGCTTGGCGGGCCTGGGCACCTGCCCATCCGTTGTCCACGCCCCGGTAGGCGAAGCCGGCCGCGTCCGCGAAGTAGAGGGACATGGAGACCAGGGCGAAACAAATCCACATCACGATGATGAGGACGGCGCCGGAGCGGGAAGCGTTTTTACCGGGCGTGGAATGCATCAGGATTCCTCCTCCTCATCTTCTTCTGCCGATGAGCGGGGGGTCATCATTACCGGTGCCAGCACTTCGATGGCGTCGTTGAGGGCCTGTTCCGATTCCGTGAAAATGATTTTCACCCGCACGGCGGCGGGCGGAGCGTTGGTCGAATGGTCGGCGTCCCAGCTGTCCAGCCACTGGTCGCCGTCCCAGAAACCCAGTTCCATGGCCTGCACCCCTCGCAGCAGCACTTCAGTTACCGGCTCCTGATACTGGACAGCCAGCAGATGCGGATTCACTTCGCGAAGCAGCATGCCCGAACCGTCCGAATCTTCTGCGTCATCCTCTTCGATGGCATAGGTGACTTCAATCACATCCGCATTCCCGTTGGAGCGGAAGGCCGTGGTGGTTAGGCTCAGGCTGCCCGGGTATTTGCTGTTCACGCCCTGAGGATCCCCGACCAGGGAACCTGTAATTTCGTTGTCTGCTAAAATGAGATGGCTCAGATCCGACCGCAGTATATTCAGCGTCCGCTCCCGGGCGGGGAGGGCGTCCATGCGGACGGTTCCGCTATCGCGCAGGCGGACGGCCCCTGAAAAAAATGTGGATATGGCTCCCAGCAGCACGGCGGAAAGCACCAGGGTCATGATAATTTCCAGCAGGGTAAATGCCTGTTTCGATTTCATAGTAGTCCCATAGAGATAACTTGTTGAGATAAAATAGTGGGTGGCATTTGGGCGGCTTCCGGCCAAAGAAGCTTGGCTCCACAAGGCATTAGCGTCCTACGAATGGGGGTTTCACCACCCGCTACGCTGGAGAACACGGAGAGGGCACGGAGGCTTTTCGTCCGGGGAAGGAATGCCGCGAGCCCCGAAAGAACCCCCTTTTGCGGCATCTCCTTCCGAGAGGTTCCTGGAGAGGCTGTTTCGGAAAACCATCGGCATGGGTTCGGCCTCCGGGGTGAGTTCCGGGGCTCGTCGAACCGTGCCGCCACTTGCATGGCTCCGTGCCCCCTCCGTGTTCTCCAGCGTAGCGGGTGGTTATAATGAACTATTTTAAATTCTGACATTTGCGTAAAATCACTCATCAACTCAATGAAATCAGTTTTTGAAGCTTAGAAATTTTTGTTATGGGATGACTGTGCTTGGATTTCATTCCGCATCCTCCACCAGGGTGGAAAGCGACACTGATTGTTCCTGTCCCTGCAGCGGGAAGTCGACCTGTACCGTCACTTCATTCATCCCACTCTCACTCCAGCCGCTGCTCTTCCGCTCCCAGGTATAAAGGATCCCGTTCTCCGTCCATTCCCCGGATGCGTTACTCAGACTCCATTCGCCCGTAACCACCGCTTCCTCCAATACATTTTCCGCAATGCGCACCGCGGCTTCTTTCCGCACGGCGGCGGAAGACAGGCGGTTTGCCAGGGTGACCGCCCGCGCCAGTACCGGCAACAGTACGGCCAGAAACAGCATGGCGGCCAACACCTCCGCAAAGGTGAAGCCGGCGCGGTTGCGGACGGAGTGACTCATAGCATGCTTTCCCGCAGCACTTGGAATTCCGCGCCGTCCACGCACTGCAGCACCCGGGTGTTGCCGTGATCATCGTAGAGGTTTACGGTTTGCAGGTAGCCCTCCGCCAGGGTGGCGTCGGGCAGAAAGCGCACCATCTCGATGCGCTCAGCGGTAGTGGGCGTATTTTCCACTTTGATGCGGATGCCCTCGGCAACTTTAAACTCCCGTTCATCCCCGACCAGAATGGCAAAACTTCCCACCGGCGCCACTCCGTAGATGCCGTCGTCGGGCAGAATCCACACCACCATGGGCACGGCGCGGGAGAGGGCTTGACGCTGGGCATACACGGTGAGTCCCGCCATGCGGCCGGCTTCCCGTTTTACGGATTGCAGACGGGAGGAGCCGGTCAGCCGGGGGGCGGCGAGGGCCGCGATGGTCGCAAGCAGGCCCAGCACCACGATCAGTTCGATCAGGGTGAAGCCCGCCTGCGGCCGTCGTGGGTGTTGTTTATTCATCGTAGTTGGTAATGTCGTCATCGCCGCCTTCCCGTCCGTCCGGTCCCATAGAGAGCAGATCGTATCCGTAGGAATTGTGTTTGCCGGGATAGTCGTACTGATAGTCGTTCCCCCAGGGATCCGCGGGCACGCCCCGCTTCAGGTAAGGACCGCGCCAGTCAGAGGCACTGCGGGGGGCTTCCACCAGATCATCCAGTCCGTTTCCGCCCTGCGGAAAGTAACCGTTATCCACTTCGAAGGCATCCAGGGCGGTTTCAAGCACATTAATCTGTGAGAGTGCCGCCGTGACTTTGGCCTGTTCGCCGCGACCCGCCAGGCGGGGCACGACCACGGCTGCCAGGCTGGCGAGAATCACCAGCACCAGCAGCATTTCGATCAGGGTAAATCCCTTCCGGCCTTCGGAAGGCCGGAAGGAGGGTTTTCCGGGTGTCGGAGCATTCATGAAGAGGCTCCGGTTCAGTCGAGGAGGTTGCGGGAAACCAGTACGGCTTCCTGACGCACACTGACGACACTGCGCAGTTTCTCACGTGCGGCTTCGATGGCGACTTCGTTCGCTTTCCGGGTGCTGCGCAGTATTTCCAGTTTGGCCTGAATGGCTTCGCTGCTTGCATTCTCGTCGCGGAGGACTTCGCCCAGTTCGCGCGAAGCTTTTGCGTAGGCGGTTTCATCGGCGGGGATGGCGGGAGCTTCCTGTGCCGTGTCACGGGTAGCGCGATTACCGCGGTTTCCGCGTTCACCCGGTCCGCGGCGCATGGCGGATCCGCGCAATTCGGTTACTTCGGCGATCAGGGGCTGAATGACCATCCATTCGTCATCACTGGCCTTGAGTTCCTCTTTGAGCCGTTCTTCCATGCGCTGTTGCATCTGGGCGGGATCCATGCGGGTACGTGTTTGTCCCTGTTCTCCGCCGGGAGGCTGTGCGAATGCGGTGGCGCCGAGGCCGGCGGCCAGGGTCAGGACGGTGATCATTTTTTTCGTGGATTTCATAATAGACTCCTTACTTTGTCGTTACAATCGGGGCCGGCCTGCGGACGTTCCGCGCGGTACCGTGCCTCGTTTTCAAGGATGATATAAACGCATGCGGATTAACCTCCTGTTTTCCTGCAGCGGCAATTTTGTTAAGCCTGTGTTAATTTGCGGGACAGAGCGGCAACTTCGGCGTACAAACAGAATAACTGAATCACCTGTTCTTCTAATATGAGCTTACCCGAATCCCATTCCGTGTCCCCCCGCATCCTGTTGATCGATGACGACAAAGAACTTTGCCGTCTGGTCCGCGACTATTTGGAACCTCTCGGGTATGAGGTATGCATGGAGCACACCGGGCCGGACGGACTGGACCGGGTATTGGCGGAATCTTTTCATGCGGTGATTCTCGATGTGATGCTGCCGGGGATGAACGGTTTGGAGGTATTACAACGCCTACGGCAGCATTCGGATGTGCCGGTCTTAATGCTCACCGCGCGGGGGGAGGAGCCCGACCGGATTGCCGGACTGGAAATGGGGGCGGATGATTATCTGCCGAAAACTTTTTCCACCCGGGAGCTGCTTGCCCGTCTGCGGGCGGTGATCCGCCGCACTTCCCGGGTGCAGACCGCTGATGAGGCGGAGCTTCCCCGTGAACTGACGGTGGGCGAGTTGCGGGTCCAGCCCGAGGCGCGCATTGCCATATTGGGTGACCGCAAGCTGGATCTGTCCGCACTCGAGTTTGATCTATTGCTCTGTCTGGCCCGTGCGCGGGGACGGGTTAAATCCCGCGAGCAGTTGTTGGAGGAGGTCGCCGAACGCAATTACGACGTGTTTGACCGATCGGTGGATGTGCATATCTGGTCTCTGCGCAAAAAGTTGGGGGACGACGCCCGCAACCCGAAATATATCCGCACCTTCCGTTCGGTGGGATATATGTTTATCAATCCTGAACACGAAGCGTCCTAAGATCATGATGAAAACCCGATTTCCCCTCTATGCGCGCATCCTGACCTGGTCCTTTATCAATCTGCTGTTATTGGCCGCGCTGTTTTTTCTGCTGCTGCGCACCCAGTTCGGTTTCCGTTTCGACGGGTTGCTGGGCGGAGGTGCCATGGCCCGTACCAGTGCGCTGGCGCGGTTGATTGGTGATGAGATGGAAAGCACGCCGCAGGAGGAGTGGGACCGTATTCTCGAACGTTACGCTTCCGCCTACGGGGTTGATTTTTATGTTTTTTCCCGCAGTCAGCAGATCGCCGGCGAAGCGGTGACGCTGCCTGAAGAAATTTCTGCTCGACTGAGCCGGCGTCAACGCATGTCACAGGGAGTGGAGCCAAGTTCCCCGGAACAACCGGACCGCCCGGCAACGGAGAATGTCCGGCGCGGACAGCCACCCAAACCGATGATCCGCACCGGGGATCCGAAGACGTATTGGTTGTTTGCGCACTTGCGCTCCCGGGGCGGGGAGAAGTTGCCACGATTCTCGGTGTTGCTGGTGCGTTCCAGCAACATGAGTGTGGGCGGACTTTATCTGGACTACAAACCGCTGGTGATCACAGGGGCGGCGGCGGTGGGCTTGTCCATGCTGCTCTGGCTTCCGTTTGTGCGGGGCATCACCCGGTCGGTGGGGTATATGACCCGGGCCAGCCGCAAAATTGCCGAAGGGGATTTTGAGGTGCGCGTGCCCGACAATCGTGGGGACGAACTGGGGGAGCTGGGCGGTTCGATCAATCAGATGGCCGTTCGCTTGGGTGCGCTGGTGGGTGGACAAAAACGTTTTCTCGGGGATGTGGCCCACGAACTCTGCTCGCCTCTCGCCCGCCTCCGCATGGCTTTGGGGATTCTCGAGGAACGGGCCGATTCCGGTTCCAGTTCCCAGATCGAATCCGCGTCCCGGAACGCGGCGCAATTGGCTGAGCTGGTCAACGAATTGCTTTCTTTCTCCCGGGCTTCCCTTGGTGCATCCACGCTTAGCCTGCGAACATTGCCGGTGGAGGAATGGATCGCCGACACGGTGGAGCGCGAAGACATCCAGGGCGTTGAAGTGCGGAGGGTGGTCGAAGGGGGATTGACTGTATTGGGGGATGCGGATCTCTTGCGCCGCGCGCTCGGGAATGTATTGCGCAACGCCGTCTGCTACGCCGGGGCGCATGGCCCCATTACGATCGAAGCGATTGACGACGGCGAGCGGATTCAGCTCAGTGTTTCCGACTGTGGTCCCGGCGTGCCCGAGGATGAGCTCGGGTTGCTCTTTGATCCTTTTTACCGTCTGGATGCCTCCCGGAATGAAGATACCGGCGGCACCGGATTGGGGTTAACCATTGTTAAAACCTGCATCGAATCCTGTAACGGTCAGGTGCTGGCCCGCAACCGGCGTCCGCAGGGGCTTGAAGTTGTGATGACGCTGATCAGGGGTGAGGGGGATTGAAGGTGAAGAATATAGATGGACTTCCTTCCAGCTATGGAAGGTAAGGCATCCCTTCAGGATGCGGAAAGGGTAGGGTGTTCATACATGGGGCGTTGCCCCATGCTACGGTGAAAGCACCGCCTTCGGGGTGCATGTTTCGGAAAGACCCTATTTTTTTTGTCCATTCAGGGATTTAGTGGGAAGCGAAATTCATCATGCAAATAGGAATGAAAAAAGACCCTGAAAGGGTTGCTTCACCGTAGCCCGTGGTTGACCGCGACAGCGGTACACCACGGGAATAAAGAATAGATTGAATCATCCATCCTGAAGGGATGGTTCACCTTCCGGCCTGTGTCCCCCTGTAAATTCTTCTTTTCACTTTCATCATTTTTTATTTTAATGAATCCATGCCGCAATCGTTTCATCAATTATACGCACATATCATCTTCTCGACTAAAAACCGGGAACCCTTCCCGCAAGCTGAAATGATTTGTCACATGCATGGATACCTTGCTCAACTTTGTCGGGATTGCGGTGCTCCTTGGGTTGTTGTGGGTGGAGTGGCAGATCATGTTCATCTTGCCTTGGATTTAGGGAAAACCATGCAATCCACCGAACTCATCGCCAAAGTGAAAAAAGAAAGCTCTACCTGGATAAAAAAGCAAAAAGGGCCCTTTGAAAATTTTTATTGGCAGAGGGGCTACGGACTTTTTTCTTTTGGGCATCTTCAGAAAGATGAAGTTGAAAAATATGTACGTAATCAAGAAGTCCACCATCGGAAGGTAACGTTTAAGGACGAATATCGTTCGTTTTTAGAGAGGTACAACATACCTTACGATGAAAGGTATGTCTGGGATTGAGATGGTTGAAAAACAGGAGCCCATCGGGAAGGTGATGCATGGAAGGTAAGGCATCCCTTCAGGATGCGTAAAGGGTAGGATATTCATACATGGGGCGTTGCCCCATGCTACGGTGAAAGCACCGCCTTCGGGGTGCATGTTTCGGAAAAACCCTGTTTATAAGTTTTTTGGTCCATTCAGGGATTTAGTGGGAAGCGAAAATCACCCTGCAAATAGGAATGAAAAAAGACCCTGAAAGGGTTGCTTCACCGTAGCCCGTAGTTGACCGCGTCAGCGGTATACCACGGGATCAGAGGGATCTAGATTTTCCATCCTGAAGGGATGGTTTACCTTTCGAACCATTTCCTGATAGATTTTATTCGTCGGTATCCGAATCGTCGGTATCATCGCTGTCGGTGGTTACGTTGAGGGATTCTTCGAATCCTTGATACACCACGGCTACGCCTTCGGCGCCGCTTTGGTCTTTCACACTGATGGCGTTGCTGCCGAGGAGGCTGGTGGTTTGGTATACGGCGCTGAGTCCGCCGGTGCTGATGAAGGTGCCGAGGGCGGCATTGGAAACGGACCACTCTAGGGGTAAGGCGAGCTCGGTGTCTTCATTGGAAGAGGTGGCGGTGAATACCGCGGAAAGGCCGGTTCCGTCGAGGGTGACAGAGCTGGGGTCGAGGGTGATGGATTTTTCGCTGCCGCCCGCGGTGCTGCTGTCGCAACCCCAAAGGGTGAAGAAAGCAAGGGCAGTGAGGAGCGGGGTGAGAAGGTGGCGTATGTTTTTCATATTGGTTTCTTTGTGTTGTAGGGGTCAGTTATTGAATGTAATCCTGGATGCTGAAGATGGGGATGACCATGCCGACGAAGATCATGCCGATAAAAGCGGCAATGGCGAAAAGCAGCAGCGGTTCCATCAGCGCCACGGTGGTTTTGAGGTGGCGGTCCAGATCGCGTTCACTGCTGTTGGCCAGGCGAAGCAATTCGCTGTCCAGTCGTCCGCTTTCCTCCGCCACGGAAATCATTTCCAGCGCCGATCCGGGAAACAGGTCACGGCTTTCGCCCAGGCTGGCGGCCAGGGTCTCTCCGCGACTGACCCGTTCGGTGGTTTCGGCAACCATGTCAGTGAGGGTTTGAAATCCGATGGAGCGCCGGGCGACGGCCAGGCCTTTCATCAGCGGCACCCCCGCGCCCAGCAGGGTGCCCAGCATGCGGCAGAAACGGGACATGGCGACCCGGGACAGCAACGGGCCGACTCCGGGCGCGTGCAACAGTGCCTTTTCCAGTTTGCGTCTGCCGGTATCGCTGGTCAGCCAGCGCTGAAGATAATAGCCGCCCAGTCCCAGGGCCATGGCGAGAAAGAGTCCGTAGGCGACCAGAAAATCACTGGCGGAGATAATAAGTTTGGTGAGCAGGGGCAGTTCGGCCTGGAAGTCGGCGAACAGCACTTCGAAGCGGGGAATAAAGAACACCAACAGGAAGACGAGGACCGCGAGGGCCATAAACAGCAGGATGCAGGGATAGAGCAGGGCGCCCATGACGTTGGCGCGTAATTCCCGTTCGCGGGTCTGAAAGTCCGCGATCTGGTTGAGCACCACGTCGAGAAATCCACCGGCCTCTC
>CAKZLZ010000129.1 GCA_937127435.1 uncultured Verrucomicrobiota bacterium
CGTATGTCGTTATCTGTTTTCCCAGAGCTGCACGCCTTCGTCGCTTGCCCCGGGCTAAACGCGTTAGCCCCTCCGGGACTGCTACATGGCCTTACGTTCGTGCCATTCGGGTCTGACCTCATCTCTCAGAATGCTGAAATGTTTAGGCCGGCCCTTTTTTCGTGCTTTCTCACCAGTGGTTTGAATCGGTGAAAGGGAAAATTGATGGAAAAGACTTCATACCTGTTCTATTTAAGCAATTTGGCAAGGGGTGCCTCCTTGAACTCCTGATAGTGTTGGCTTCAAGCAGAGGATTTGACGGTCCCAAACTTGACTGATTCAACTTCCCCTTTAAGAGGCTTAACTATATGTTTTAAAATTTTGGATAAGGGCTAACTATGAGAAAATTAAAAAATTTGATTTGCGCATCCATTGGAATGGCCGCCTGCTTTAGTTCTGCATTTTCGGCCTTGTTGATTGAGACCTCTTTTGTCGGTGATATCGGAAATGCGGCCCATGAAAACGGGAAGGGCGCCGTAAATTATGGGTACAACATTGGCACCTATGAAGTCACGAATGGTCAATATGTCAGCTTCCTCAATGCCAAAGCCGCTTCGGATCCTTTGGGATTGTATAATCCGGAGATGACCAGTTCTACCCACGGCGGCATACAGCGGAGCGGTTCCAGTGGTTCTTATACCTACAGCACAAAATCGGGAAAAGAGAACATGCCGGTAAATTTTGTGAGTTTTTGGGATGCGGCCCGCTTCACGAATTGGTTAACCAACGGGGAGGGCAGTGGCGACACCGAAACGGGCATGTACAACCTGACGGCATCGGGAATAGACCAGAACACGATTACCCGTGATGCGACCGCATGGAATGCCGGCGGCATCGCGATTGCAAGTGAAGATGAATGGTTTAAGGCCGCCTATTATAAAGGTGGAGGATTGTTTGCGGGCTATTGGGGCTATGCAAATCAGAAAGATACCATGAATACATCAGAAGCCAATTATGAGAATAGTGTGGGCTTTCTCACAGAAGTGGGTGCGTATGCAACCGCCGAAAGTGCGTACGGGACATTCGATCAGAACGGGAATGTTTTTGAATGGAATGAAGAAATTATCTTAAATGGCTTGCGAGGGTTGCTTGGTGGTGCCTTCAATTTAACGAAATCACAGCTTACGGATTCCAGTGGGAATACGCCGCATACGGAAAGTGTCCAGTATGGTTTCAGGATCAGCCAACTCACAGCGATTCCTGAACCGTCCACTTTTATGTTGTTTGTGGGTGGATTTGCGCTGTTTGCATACGGCAAGCTGTCTAAACAGAAATAAAGATAAGCGGCTGCGCCCCCTGAGAACCATCGAGATACCTGATTAAATCAGACGGGGAATAACCAGAGGGCAACCCTCTTCTTGTAGCTCCCGCCATGGCGGGGTTGGGCCGGCCAAACAGGATAATCTTGTTTTTCGGGTTTAGGGTAATTTTGTGCCTTTTCCGTGCCCACCGAAGCTCGCAGAGCGAAGGCGGGACCTCCACCTTGGTTTTGATGGGTCTATCCCTTTTTGCGGGTATCGTTTTCTGCAGTCGTAAAAAGTAAATGCCCGAATCCTGTTAAGCAAAAGTTTGAAGCTTTAAGTTTCTTAAAGCGTAACGGAGCATCTTCGCTTCCCGTACTCCGCGCCCCTTTACCTGATCTCCGCATTCGCGTTTTGATGCTTTCATCTACGGATCTCATTTATTCAGGAGTTTGAGAAAGCTCCTCCTCCAGCAGATTTCTTTTTGCGTGATCAGTATCACTGGGGTTGCGGTCAAGATATTCGAACAATGAATCCGTATCAATTAATGCCAGTGAATATGACAACTCATACCCTGCAGTAGATAAAAAAGGTTCATTTGAACCGGCCAAGACCGAGGCCAGTTCCAGAACCGCTTTCTGCGCTTCGAAAGATCCGATGGGAAAGAAGCTGACATGGGGGGGCATCTCAACCGGAATCTCAATTTCCGCATGATCTAGAATTTCTGCAAGTACGTATACCGAAGTGTCGGAATTCATCGATCTTAATGCGGTGACGGCCGCCTGTTCTAACTCACCGCTCTCCATTTCAACGATACGCTTTAATGCCGGAACCGTCTCGGGATTTGAAACGGAGGATAGTAATTGAAGCAGATGATTTCTCTGTCCGGCGGACAGCTGTGGCTCATGATAAATTTCCCGGAGGTTGTCCAGGGCGGCACTACCCGTCACAGAACCGAAAACACCCTCTGCAAAGTCAATCATTTCCGCGTTTGGGGTGGACAGTGCGAAGCGGATTACCCCGGGCGCATGATAGGTGTTTGCCGCGTTCGCGAAGGATTGCATGTAGGAATTTCTGTCTGCGGATTCCGGTACGTCCTGAATAAATTCAAGCAGGTGTTTTGTAATATCGGAATCATGCTGTGCCATGAATTTTTCTATAATTTTATTTTTGTCATCCACAGATTCCGATTCGGAGAATGCTTTAGATATTCCGGCTGGATTTTTGATAAGATCAAAGTCATTCTCCTCACCCTGCACGGAGGGTTCAATGGCGGAAAGCTTATGGTTTTCAAGGGAGGCCCGGAGAGGGGACTCCGATACGTTTTCCGGGGACAGGTCCTTTGGTACAGACGCCTGATTTTCATCCTGGGCTTCGACCCGGAATGCTGAAGGAGTATGGTCTGAAGTTTCTGCTGAGGAGAGTTTCGACGAATTCTCCTCAGTATTTCCTTCCCCTGCACGCCGTTTGCATGAACCTGTTAAGCAAAGCAGGCACAGGAGAAGTCTCCATCCGGCGAATGGGTTTTTCCCCGTTGATCTTTTTAACTTCATTAGGGGATGGCCGTCACAATTGCCCAGGTGGTTACAAATGCTTGCCAGCTTCTATCAGCAGTCTTCATCATCGCTTTTGCATTTGAGTAATACGTACCCATACCGGGTGAATACACGATGATTACGCCTTCGAGCGTGCTTTCATCATCCCACCACCAAAAACCCCCGGCCGAGCTGATATCCATGGTGAATGTTGCATAAGAGTTCGGGCTGCCATTGAACCAGGGTTTTAAATGATACCCGGCCTTCTTTTTCAGTTCTGCGCCGGTAATGTTATTGTAACCGAAACTTCCGCTGATTTCCCCTTTGGCGCCATCCAATGAATGAACCAGCAAGGAGGCCGTGTATTCTCCCGATCCACCAAAAAACGGTTCAGAGTGAGGTAGCTCCACTTGTATTTGGACAAATTCGCCCTCGGTGACAACCGTTTTAAAGGGGACTGCGTAAAATCGGCCGAACTCTATGCCGTTAATATCCCGAAAGGATTCAAAATAGGATAGATTCTCGAACAGGATCGAAGTGCTTGATCCACTCTGCTGAACCGAGGAATCACAATAATCCGATAGAATCATATCCCTGCTGTAACTGACAAATGCTCCATCAAAGTCACTGGATCCGGTAAGCCGGACAAACCATGTTCCGGATTCAGGATTTTTCACTTCCAGCAGTTTGCTGCCTGTTTTCGTGTTCTTCAGCGAGATTTTATCTTCATAATCATTTTTTCCATTCAGCAGCGGTTTGTTTCCATGATTCACATGTAGATCCACCTTGCCCGATGCACTCCCTGCTTTAATCCACAGATGTTCTATCCCTGCGGGTACATCAAAGGAGTAGTAGTAGGTCGTACCTTTATCACCGGAAATATTCTCTTCCGGAATATTCATGGTAAGGGCTTTGGCTCCTGCCATGGTGTAATCCAGCACAATCACTTCGCTGTTATTCATCCCCTTTTTATACGCGTAGGCAACCACACGGGCATTGCCGGTAATCGCGATGGGGTTTTTATATTTCAACGCAGGAACCGGCATCACCGTCGCATCTGTGCTGTAGGTGATGCCATACATGATATCCGCTCCTTTGGTGGCGCTGGTCAGCGCCAGTTCAAACTCTCCGGCCACGACCCCTGCCACTTTGGATGGCACAACCTCTGCGACTTCCGGAAGGTCGAAGTAATAGTGTTCGCCCGCAAAAGGGGAAGGGTCGTACCCATCCTTGAAAGCCCGTGCAATCAATTGACTGCTTTTGGAAATGGAAACCGACTTTTTGTACTTGGGCGAATTCTCATCCGGCACGGAGCCGTCGAGTGTATAATGTATACGGACCCCCGGAGTGGAACAGGTGATCTTCACGGACTGCTTGTTTGAATACACGCCTCCTTCAGGCCAGATATTTAAATCGGATATATCCGGAAGCAAAATGGTGTAGGACGCTTCTGAAGTCAGAGAAGGATCATAGCCTTTTTTAAAGGCCTTTACCTTCAAAACAGCTGTTTTCTCAATTTCGATGTTTTTTTTGTATTTCGAGGATTTTTCCGTAGGCTCTGAACCATCAAGTGTATAATAGATGTCCGCACCTGAGGTCGCACAATCCACATTGACGGTTTGGGTACCTGTATAAATGCCATTCCCAAGGTTGATGATCGGTGTTTCGACATCATCAAGTTCTGTGACGCCGCTCCCCGTAATAAAGATATCATCTAATAACACGGCGGTATCCACAGCGCTGTCGCCATAGTCATCCACCCTGAATATTATTTTGACATAGCTATCCCTGTATTTACCCGCGATTTTAATTTTTCTGTTTTTCCAGTCTGTTTCGCCATTGTATATGGTGGCGGAGTCTTTCCACTTTTCTTTGGCAATTGCATCTTTGGAATATAAATCTTTGACCGGATCATTTTGCACCTGCAGCTGTACGGAAAAGGAGTCATTATACTTTGTGTTTTTCGTGGTGTATGTCGGATATTCATTTGTCAGAAACTTCCAGCTGAAATATATGTATTTAGCATCTTTCGGAAGATAGAAGTATTCGGTTTCAATGTAACTTGTATATCCGGATAGTGCAGTGCCCCCCGTGGTGATCAGCGCCATGTAGCTTCCATCCTGTGGAGGAATTGTGCCCAAATGGGTAACGACACTGGTGTCTCCCTGTGCCGTCCATTGATAAAAATCGCCATTTTCGAAGCCTAGATTCGAAAGCGTCCCCCCCCAAATGCTCACCCGTATAAGTGTCATCATCAACAAGCACATTCCGGTTTTATAAACGTTCACAGGATTTTCCTTTTTTGAAGTTAAAGCTATAACACAGTCACCTAAGTTAATTTTTTATAGGAACGTTTAAGGGTTTTTCAAAGGAATTGTTATAGAAAGTATCTATATAACCTATGGGGGTTAAATCGTATTGGCTTATGAGGGTCAAACCTTAATGGAAGAGGGGCGACGTCATGCCGTTTATGCACGAAACCGACGCTCGAGTTGCGTCTCCACAGAGCTCTATCCTCCGATCTCGCTTGCACACAAAACACGACCTAGGTCGAGGGGGCAGCCCAAACATCGAAACATTATAGGTCGGGGGGAAAGGAGGCAGCCCGTAATATCGTGCAGTATTTTATGTTAAGAAATCGGAACCTGAACTTCGATCTTCGAATGTTGTCCGCCTGTCGATCCCAAACGCTGATGGATCTTCAACAAAAACACGGTATTCAGATACAAGCGCTGTCTTTTGAAAATGCAGTATTTTCCTCAATTTACGGGTGCAAAGGGTTGGGGTTGGGTGATGTTGAAATTTTGAAGCATGGTTGGATCTGGATGATCAGGACATCCGATCCTGGGCATTGAACTTTTTGTGTGTATTACGTTCTTATTCCTCGGTACCTGTCCTGCTTCCCTTTTGTGAAGAATGGTTTGAAACCCTACATCCCGGAAATGCTATGCATAATCCCTATCAGGGTTTCAAATGGATTCCTGACGACAGAATCATACCTGTTTTGTTGAAACAAATTGATCAGGAAATCACGAACACTCAAAATGTGGCCTGGGAGGCCTTGTCACTGCGTTGGTCATCTCCCGTCATCATCCGGCCGATCTATAAACGTTTTATGCAGGCAGATCCTGAATCGGAAAGTTTCAATCAGGAAGCCTTTGCTTTACGCTACTTCAGCCTTTCAACAGAATATAATAAAGAAGCTGTAAAACCCGTTCGTTTTCCCTCCGCCCGCAACGATCGATCTCCATCTACAAATAAATCGGAGGATAAAATAGATCCGGACTTTCTGGATCAGGAGATTCAGCGCCTCTCCGCTGAAATAGAAGCCTACATTCTGCCTGCAAGACCGGGTGAGCCCCGGAAATGGTATCTTCACGGCTCTAATAACAAAACACTTGAAGATCCCTTGTTGAGTGTGGGGGCGACAAACAGTGGAACCACCATCTATGACACAGCCTCAGAATTTACCATTGGAGATATTGCCAATGCATCCGTTCTTAGCGGCACTGTGTCGGGGGTGAATTACACAGGGCCGATTGATGCCATCCGCTACTCGAATGCATAACTCGGAGCAGGGGATCTTCTGATCAGCATCCCCGAGCCGGGGACGTTTAGTTTAGTGCTTGGCAGTTTCGTACTTGCTTTGGTAATGCGCCGGCGTCGCAGCTAGTTCTGCCTTCGTTTACTTTTTCAGGAAAATTGAGGGCTCCCTTCCTTTTTCTTCTGCCCGGAAATTCGATTCGTCTAGAACGTGGAAAAATAAAGAAAGGTAGGGCGGAAGCAAATCAAAGGTGAAAAATGAAAAACGCAAGGACTTACCCCTTTTCCTTTAAATTTATATTGTAAAACTTCATATTTATTCCCATATTTATAAGCTGTTACGAACCTGTGCCTCCTCAACTCCTCTTACTATCACGATGAATTCACGTCGACTTCTCTCTGCCTTCTCCATTTTGAGCCTCTGTTACTTTTTGGCTTCTGCGTTGCACGCTGCGGTTGTTATCACGCCGTATTCCAACGACTTTTCCAGCTCGGTAGCTGATTTCACTGAAAATGATGACCCTAATTGGTCTCTGGAAACTGGCACCTATCAATATTTCACTTCGCTGGTTAATAATCCCGGTTCAGCAATGGTCACGGCGAGTGATTTTGGTGCAAGCTATGAGGATTTCGTCGTGAGTACGACCTTTGAAGTTACCGCTAAAGGAAGCAGTGGCGTTTTTAATTGGGGCATGGCGCTGCTTGGCAATGATGAAGATCCCGAAGATTATATTTTAGCGGACCTTTCATCGGGCGGTGATTTTCGCCTGATCAATGTGGGCGGTTCTGGAACGGGCAATGATGTCAACACTACTGGTAGTTTTTCATACGCTCTCAACACCAGTTACACCCTGACCGCGACGGGTACTTATGTCGGCAGCAACTTAACGCTGAAACTTGATATCACGAATGGTGTCAGCTCGAACTCGATCACGGCAACTGCATTTGATGCGTCCACTGATTACACAGGCTCCGCGATGGGCTTGCGTGCACGCAGTGGTTCGGGTAGTGGTGGCACCACCGTTCAATACGATTCGTTTACGATTGTTCCCGAGCCAAGCACCTTCGCCTTGATGGCGGGATTTTGCTTGTTGGGCTGCGTAATGTTTCGCCGCCGATAAGACCTTACTTCAATTCAATCCAGGCTGTCTCTATTTCGGAGAGGGCCTTTTTTTGTAGGGCGTGGGTCAAGCCGTCCTCTGTAGAAAAAGGGGATAAAAAGAGGTGAGTGGGGGCTGGCCACAGCTTTCTGCTCAGTACGAACACTTGCGAAAGCAGAAGGGGGGAATCCTACCCTTAGAGCGATTTTTGGAGGGGGGGGACCTTGTGCGGCTTGACCTGATCCGTTAAGGGAAAAATATTAATCTCGTTTTGGCGCTTCAAACAAGATAGGAGCCGTTTTATGGACATAAAAACACTGATATTTTGCAATATGATCGTCTGTGCATTTTTCGTAATTGCATTTTTTATCTACAGTTCTGAGCAAGAAACTTTCCGGGGGTTTAAGTTATGGAACTTAGGGACTCTGATGATGATGCTGGGCCTTTTGGCCTTAATATTGAGGGGATCAAAGTGGGTCGGATGTAGTATTTTTATGATGAACAGTTTATTTATCCTGGCGGCTGTGATCCGCCTCGATGCCATTCAACGCTTCCTAGTGGATAAAGTCCTGAATAAGTTCCTTTACGGCATCCCGCTGATCGTAGGGCTTGCATGCCTGTTTTTTTATGTAGTCGAAGATCAGATTGTAATCCGAACTGTTATTTCAAGTACGGCCTACTGTATATTCTCTTTGTGGCTGTCTTGGTCACTGATCCGGCATTCCCCATCGGAAAACACCTCTCTTTATTACGCTGCCGCCGGGATTGTGGCGATTCGGTGTTTAACCGTTATGATCCGGGCCTGGTTTGGACAATTTTCAGATTGGCAGGGGATTTTTGACGTCAATATCTGGTCCTCCTTTCAACTGGGAATCGGGCTGATCTGTGAAATTTCTCAGAATGTATTTTTCCTTATGATGAACAGTAAGCGGGCCGAGGCGAATTTCATTCAGGCGCAATCGAAACTGAACGCGTCGGTAACGGACCTGAAAAAAGCGCTTTCAGAGGTGAAAAGGCTTCAGGGGATTTTGCCCATTTGTGCCAATTGCAAAAATATCCGGGACGAAAAGGGCGCCTGGCAGGGGATCGAAAAATACGTTCATGAACATTCCGATGCCGAATTCAGTCATGGCATCTGTCCCGATTGCGCAAAAGTGCTTTATCCGGATGTAAATTTTTCCATATAACATAACGGTGAATTTGTTAAAATTGTATGGAAGGATATTTATAAAAGGTTGACCTCCATCGCTTGATCACTTTTCATAAATTTATGAGAGAACATACAGCTAAAATGTTTTTGGTCGTACTGCTCCTGGCAGGTTGTGGTTTCAGTTTCGGGGCGACGTATACGCAAGTGGATATGTCACCCTTTTTTAATTATGATGCCGTGGGGACACCGGATGAGGTGAACTACGCGGGCACTCAAAATACGGGGAGTGCCGCATACAAACTTTCCAATATTTTGGGCGATCACAGTATAAGCAACAGTACAGCTTTTAAGGTGGAAAGTGCGTCCGGGGGGCGGGCGACCATTTGCAAAGGGTTCTGGCGTGAGTCCCCGTGAAGCCCGGACCCCTCCGGGGCCCGTATGTCGTTATCTGTTTTCCCAGAGCTGCACGCCTTCGTCGCTTGCCCCGGGCTAAACGCGTTAGCCCCTCCGGGGCTGCTACATGGCCTTAAGTGAGTGCCATTCTGCCCCCCCAAAAAAAAACACATAAAATATTTAAGGGGTTATTTAAACCGTCGAATGCTTATGAAGATGGAGGACAAACCGATAAGCATTAAACCGAATGTGCCTGGTTCGGGGATATATGACAGCGTTAGGGCGTCCGACTCGTATCCAATTTGGTACTTAAAGCCTCCTCCCGCATCCAGTTCATTGCCGATGAAGGTGTCGCCGTCTATTTTGACCGTGTCGAAGGTGCCGGACACGCTGCCGAACTCGATTAAGTTAATGCTGAAGGTCTCCGAAGGGGAGAAACTATTGACCGTCCAGAGCTGCAGGGTGCCACTCGCGGTCAAGGTGCCTGCACCGAGAGGGGCGGTATCGCCGGTGGCGAGCAGAAGCTGATCATACTGTCCTGAATTTTTGCCGCCGAGGTCCAGCTCGAGAGTGCCGGTGTTGGTCAGGTTGATGTCCTTGAAGGTCAAAATGCCCACGCTGGCTGTGCCCGCGCCTTGGGATCCGGCACCGGCCTGGATTGTGCCGTCGTTGGTAATCGTCATGCGCAGGCCGGAGTCAACTTCTTCGTCATACTCCACGGTGTCTGCCGCACTGTTGCCAAGCAATGTGGCGCCGATGTTGTTATTGAAATCGGGGGTGTTGATCTCCGAGGCATCCCCTGACGTGGTCATGCGCTTCAGTACCGCCGAGCTTCCGCTGAGCACCCAGGAGCTGTTGTTGTTCAGGGTCACACTTGTATCAGCCGCGCTGCCGGTGGAGGGGCGGAATTGCATGGTTCCTGCCTGATGCACATCGGCATTGTTGTTGAAGGTAAGCGTCCGGTTCCCGGTGCTGAAAGTCACAGACTCCGTCTGGAGTTCCAGCACGGTTCCGGCCGCGGTGGACACGCTGCCGTTGTTGTGAATGTTGAGGACCCGTGTTTGTCCCGCACTGCCACGCAGCCGGATGGAGCCCAGGGTCAGGTCTCCCGAAGTCACGTTGACGGAGGCATCGGAAGTCAGCGTGATGCCCCCGTTCCCGGATCGCTGCGCTGCGGAGTCCCAGGCATGTAATAAGCGGGTGTCCGCGGCGGTCGTATTCACCGTGGAGTTGATGGTGAACCCCCAGTGCGCGTTCGAAGTTTGGCGGTTGTACAGATAAGACCCGGGGGCATTCAGGTTGAAGGTGCCTGCGTCCCATGTCAGGCTGGTGCCAGTGGTGCTGAGCTCGTATCCGTTCAAGTCCACCTGAACCTGTGAGGCCGTCGCACCGCTGCTGTAACCGAAATCGAGTACAGTCGAATTAA
>CAKZLZ010000130.1 GCA_937127435.1 uncultured Verrucomicrobiota bacterium
CACCTCTGCGATGATGATCGTCGCCGGGACGGGATTGCTCATCACCCGCCAGCGCCGTCGCCGGTAATTCGGCCCCATCGATTTAAACCGCGGATGGGCGCTGATTTTCACTGAAAAATAACCTGAAGTTCCTGACGGTTCGTAGTTCCCCCCCCCCTTCTGCCCCCCGCCTCTCTCCATCAATTTGGATATTGTTCCGCAATATCCAATGCGAATAGACTTCTCAATCCCGGTGTACAGGATCATCCTAAAGAGATGCATCTGCCTGTATACCTGAACAAATTGAGCCCCATGAAAAGTTTAAACCGCGCCCTGAATAGATTTACCTCAAAAATGATCGCCGGCGTATTCTTAATGGTTTTTGTGCCGGGTACATTACCGGCCCAAACCCTGGATCTTACCGCGAAATATGGTCAAACCATCAAGGGCTGGGGATTTTTTTCTTATACCAGACGTATCACCTGGTGGAATGAAAAATGGAATGTGCTCTACTCCCCCACAGGGTCGGATGCTGTTTTTAAGGATTTAAACGCCAGTATTGTTCGCTTTAATTTGGTCCCGCAGTGTTTTGATGGAAAGACTGCTGATGGATTAGATCATCGCATTATCGATGAATTAAAAGAATCCATCATCATGGCCAAAAGCAAAGGGATCTCAGACTACTTTCTGGCGGTGTGGAGTCCGCCGGCGGAAATGAAATCTCCTGCCTCCACGTATGGGAAAGCCTGGGTTGAAACTGAAACCGGTGAGGTGGTAAAATATTTTGACGGCATCTTCAGTAACCCGAACTATAAACAGGTAAAAACCTCACTCCTGGAAGAAAGGGAGGATGATTACGTTCAATATATTGTAAATGCCCTGATCTACCTGCGGGATCAGGGCGCCGGCCTGCCCAAAGCATTCAGTTTACAGAATGAACCCGGCTGGTGCCCCACCTATGACGGGACGGATTACCACTGGAAACAATATCAGCGAATGGTGAAGAAATTCAAAGTTGCTTTTGATGCGCATGGCCTGAGTGAAGTTGATTTGGTGTTTGGCGATTGTAATGCCGCCTCATGGCTGCTTTGGAATTCACACCTCTATCTGAATTATGACTTTAAAAACCTCGATCGGGATGAGGAATTGCGGAATTCAATCGATGTCATCGCCTCACATACCTATGACAATCATAACGATAATTTAAAAGGCCGGCTGAATCAGCAGAAGATGGCCGCATCGGCCATGTGGAAGAAAAAGAAGGCATATGGTTATGAGTTCTATATGAGCGAATGGATTCCTGACCGGGAATCTGATACGGTAGACCTTACGGGCATTCAATATACCCTTTATGAAATGGAACATGTTTTAAGAGACCTGAGGGTTTATCCTTTTGAGTATTATATTTGGTACACAGGTTGGGGAGTACGAAATTACACCGATGGTGGGAAATCAGATCTGCTGGCATGGAATGTAGGGAGTGTGAATGGTGAACTCCATAAAACAAGGCTCTACCATATTTTCCAGAAATTATGGGGAGAAGTCCCGCATGATGGCGGATACCGCGTGCAATATTTATCCAGCAGCGATCCCGACATTAAAACGGGCAAAGACAATGTAACCATTGATGCCCTGGCTTTTGCAGGAGAAGATAAAACGGTGGTCGTGCTGATAAACCCTACTGCAACTGCAAAAACATTTACGCTTTCCGGGCTGAACGCTTTTTCAAGCGCTGAAATGTTCAGCACCACCCATACGCAGAATATGGTTTCGGATGGAAAAATGGCGATTGAAAATGGGAGCACCGAGATCTCTCTACCCGCCGAATCCATTCATTTATTCATCGCAAAATAATCTTCGGTTTCAGAGGCTTTACCTCCTGCTCCCCCTCCGCTGATTCAAGCAGTAAACGGGGCGAGACCCCGAAACAACAAAGATATCAGACAAGTGGAAAGCTCACGGCAAAAAGTGGATATTGTTCCAGACTCTGCTCTCAAATACTTCTTCATAATAAGGCGTCCGAGGAGTATTATTTAACTGATCCAAGTGAAGAATTCAGAACCTGAGTAAAAAAAGGAAAACGAACATGAAAAATTTTAAAGCCATCATTTTAGGAACTGCAGCCATCTCCGTATCCATGCTAAGTTCAGCAGAGACCTATCTCATGGATTTTAATACATTTCAGTCTAGTGGCGGATATGTGGGGAGTAATTGGAATACCTACGCGACGCCCGGCGATGTTACGGGTGCAATCCAGGACAATACAGGTTCCATTTTAGCTGGGGTAAGCTTAGAAGTCACAGGAGATCTTGGAGACACGACCCATAGTGGTTACTTCACAAATGCCACAGGTGGGGCTGCATGGGCGACGACTGACGGATCTCTCGGCAATACCCAAGCCGTCGGCGACTACTTCGATTCGAACAGCACCGGTAGTCCTGCTATTTTCACCTTTGGTGGCTTGACCGCAGGAGACACGGTTTCCTTGGATATATTTGCTTCATCCACGGCGAATTCAGATTCACCCAGAGGCTATTATTCCTATTCATTAGATCAAGGAGCAACTTACTTCGGGTTCGATGTTGTGGAGAAAGACGGAACGGTCTTTGTTGCTGGCGGAGCCGGACAGAACTATTTTAATGCCTTTAGCTATGGAAACACTGATGCCAGGTATATGAATATCAGTTCCCTGACAGTTGGTGCTTCTGGAAATGTGCAGGTAAAAGTCCTGCAGGACCCTGGCTTCGGTCGATATGCAGTCGTTAGTGCCATGCAACTCACCGTCATCCCCGAACCTTCTACCTTCGCGTTGCTGATTGCAGCCGGAATGGGCTTGCTGCTGACCCGCCGTCGCCTTCGTCGCTAAGTCGGCTTTCGAAACAATGATCGCAAGATCTTTGTTTCATGTATCATAGATCATGCCATTTTTGGGGCCCGCAAACCGGGCGTCCGGTGATGGCTTGACCTCCTGATTCAACCCTGTTACCCAGACGAACGCCCCACCCGATCCAGACGGAAAGCCACCACGGAAAAATTCTAAACATGCGTCCTTTCCATCCTTCTCTCAACCTTTACTTCGGATCGAAAAAACGCAGACAGGGATCAGCCCTGTTGCTGACCCTCTTGGTGGTGAGTCTCCTCTTGGTTATCGTGTTGGCATTTGTGACTTTTGTTCGTTTAGAACTGCGCCAGGTGGAAGCGAATCACCACCGGCTACAAGCCCAAAGCTCCGCCAAACTTGGGATGGTGTTGGCGTTGACATCTTTGCAGGATCTTACCGCACCGGATCAACGGGTCACCGCCCGTGCGGATATGTTCGATAACAGCACTGCCAATGAATATCAAAATACCCTGGCTGCGAATGCGGAAAAATCGAAATGGGTGGGCGTGTGGGATGCATCGAGTTATAATGAAAACGACCCGACCCTAAAGGGCTTTTTGGGGTGGTTGGTATCCGGTGACGAAGCGGATGTGGATCAGGTCGATGATGTGGGATCAGCCTTCTCTCAACCCGACAAATTGATCACCTTGGTAGGCCCCGGCACCGTCGAGCTGACTGCGGACCAGGTAAAAGTGCCGAAAGTCAGTGCGGGGACCGGATTAAATTATGCCTGGTGGGTGAAGGATGAAAATATTACCGCCCGCTTTGATACCTCGGACCCCTTTCGCAACTCCAGCGATCCGGTTGAACGTCAGTTTTCACTCCACTCCGCGCAACGCTTCGGAATTGAAATGATGGATGTGGATCCCTCCACTGTTTTGGGGGAGATACGTTTTCCCCATGAGGACCCCGCATTTACAAACCGGATGGAGCGGGTGGCCCAATTGAATCAGGCCCCCTTGATTTGGAAAAATTCTGCATCCAATATGGCCGCGTATCAGACCCTGATCCGAAACCGCTATCACGATCTGTCCATCGTGAGCCGCGGACTCCTGGTGGATGTGCGGAACGGCGGATTGCGGCAGGATTTAAGCATGGCCTTTGAAATGCCTTATGACGAATGGGTAGACTCTGATTTTGTGGAGGCCCATCCCAACGCAGAGGAACCTTTATATCAACCACCCGGCTATCCCGCGGGCCGACTGATCGCACCCTTAATCAGAATTGACGATTTTTCACTGTACGGTTTTTCTAAAGCAAACGATTATTGGCCCGAATCGGGAAAAGGACCCGATATGAATCCGCCGGTTCCTTATGATTCACCTGATCCATCACGGATAAAAGCCGATAGATCATCCAGCATCGCACCGGTATTGCGCGGCCCCTCTTGGGATTTGTTTCGAAACTATTATCGTTTGTACAAATCGAATGATCCGGACCTGACTGAATACGGCTACGCTGCAAACCTGAATTTACAGTCAGACGGCAGCCTGAAGGGTCGCAGTCACTTCCCGTCAGCACACGGAGTGGGTACAGCCCGCCGGAATGGGCAAGACCCTTTGGTCTGGGATTACGCGGAAGGCTTTGGTTCGGGTGTGAGTCATTCTACAGCCTTACCGATCGGTCGCTCCGTGCTTCCCGGAGTCTCCCCCGTGGTGACCCGTCTGCAGTATGTACTGAGTTTCAAGACCCGCGAAGTCGCTGCGGGGGTCTATCAACTGGATATGTATTTGGATCCGATTGTCACCATTTGGAACCCCTACAACGTGCGGTTAAAAACCGGCCGAAGTAACGGTCAACCCCTCATTCTGGGCGTCCAGTTTTTAAATCTGAAACCCTTTGTCGAAGCGACAGTCCCCGGGGACCCGGCCATTCCCGGTGACCCTGATGTTACGAAATTAATGTATCAGTCTTTTTCAATCCTGTTTGATGCCGCAAGTTATGCGAAACCCGGCAGTGACTATAGTGAAAGCTCAGACCAAACCTTTCAAATGGAAGTCGCACGAAACGGTATCACCCTGGAGCCGGGAGAAGTTTTGGTTTATAGCCATGCGGGCCCCGCGCTTCCCTATTACCGGAATGAAGACCTGGATCCCGATTCGTCAACCTATTCCTCCAGTGGCGTGAGCATTGACCTGGATCCGGGGATTGACAATTTACAGGCCAACAGTGGATTGTTATTTGAAAACATCATCCCCCATTTGGAAGAAAATGATTTATTTTCAGGCGGGAATATCGCGGGCAATGTGGAATTGCGTTTCAAATTGCAGCCAGGAGCTGGCGATTTAAAATATAATGTTGCGGGCATTGGGGCTGACGGGAAAGAGCCCTTTCTTTCTTCTTTTCTCGCAGGGGTGCACGAAATCAGCACGGATTTCACCGCCAGTGATAATATCGTAAGCGATCTCGAAGGTGTAAAACTTCCGGTCGTATTCTTTGACACCTATTTAAAAGATGCAGACAGCCCCCAATCGATAAATTTAGTTTCTCAATTTAATGTCCGGGCGCAGACCTATGACCAAGGCTCATACTTTAAATTCCGCGCTTCGGCCAACCTCCCCTCACAGTGGTTCGATAAATATGACGATGCCGTCTGGGGAGAAGGAAAAATCGCCCCTGATTTGAATTCCGTAATTTCCATGTCCGGTAACAACGGATACTGGGGACCCAATAACAGTGGCGATGGAAACGTGGGCTTAACCCACATTCCCCTCTTCGATATTCCGCGGGCGCCCATGACCTCCCTTGCAAGTTTTCAGCATGTCCCCGTGAGTGTTATGGCGGATGAACCTTCCTTTGTGGTGGGCAATTCTGCTGCGAGTATTTTTGTGGGCTACTCCCCTCTCAGTTTGCAAAAGTTGAGGGGCAATAATGTGGACTTGTCAGGATCAAACAACCGGCCGGGACGCTCTGATTGGACCATGACCCGGGTAGATTGGTCCTATTTGCTCAATCAGGTTTTGTTCGACAGCTATTTTTTCTCCGGTATCGCCCCTAACAATGACTTCAGCAGCTCCAAAGCACTCTTTGTAGATCATATTCAGAACAACACCCCCTTACACAACTCTCAAGTTCATTTCAGAGCCGCCCACGGGCAAAATCCGGATGATATTGCAAACAGTCTATTTGATGGCTCGGGTGATCCCAACCTGTATGCACCGCGGGAAATTGCCTCCCACTTGATGGTCGATGGCATGTTCAATATCAATTCCACCTCCGTAGAGGCATGGAAAGCCCTGTTGGCTTCTACCCGAAAGATCGAAGTGGAAACCGAAGAAGACGGCGACGTAGACAGCACGGGCAGCGTCTATACCCGCATGAGCATTCCCCATACCGGCGAAAATGAGGAATGGACAGGTTTCCGCTCTCTCACAGATGTGGAGATTAATAACCTGGCAAAAGAAATTGTGATTCAAGTAAAAGAACGGGGTCCCTTCTTAAATTTGTCGGATTTTGTAAACCGGCGGGCCGCGGACCGGAGTTCATGGTCCTATGATATCGTCAGTGAAAGACAATATGACAAACAATACACCCCGGATCCCGACGATGTTCATGCGCACATGAAGATGGGTGCATTGGAAGCGGCCATACAGGCTTCGGGAATTAACGACAGCTATTTTTCAGAGACCTTAGACGATAAGAACATCGGACCGGGCAATTTGAATATGTGGGTGCGGGATCGCGTAGATATCGACAGTAAAGTTGCAGCCGGGGCCGCCGGCCACGTGACCCAAGCCGACCTCCTTTCAGTCATTGGCCCCGTTTTGAGCGCCCGCTCTGATACCTTCACCATTCGCAGCTACGGAGAGTTTGAAGACCATGCGGGAAATGTGATTTCGCGCGCATGGTGCGAAGCCGTGGTGCAACGCGTTCCCGAATACCAGGACAGCAGTTCGGGTGGCCCCTCCAGTTATCAACCCCATGAAACCCCTGTGAATACGGGCAGTTATGATACACAGTTGCCAAGACGGAAATATGAGATTATTCAATTCCGATGGCTGGATCCCGAAGAAATTTAAACCAGAGAAGAAGAGGTTTTATGAAACAAATTCAATGGATACTGGGACTGATATTCCTGAACCTTTTCTATGTTGTGCATGCGCAGTCACCCGAAGAACAAACCCTGGTGAAAACCCGTTTGGTTCATCTGGGGACCAAAGCCCCCATCCATGATGTCGGGTTATGGAAAGATGGAAAGTTTGAAGAGCTGAGGATTCCCTCCTCCCATTTTCCCGAACCGGTTGAATATGTGGGCCCCAATCCCATCACCTTTGTGTACTTAGTGGAAAACGAAGCAGGAGAAAAACGGCCCGTACCCGTTGCCCAGGCCTACATTCCGGAAGGATCCGAGGAAGTGTTACTGCTGATGGTCCCCATGGCACCCAAAAAAACATCCGCCGCAAAATCAGAAAAGGGAGAAGACCATGCGGGCGCGGCACCCCATCGCTACGCGGTCAAAGTAATCGACTTTTCTCCATCCGTCTTTCCCGACGGCTCGTTTTTCTTATGGAACTTGACCGGCCGGCCTTTGGTGGGGGTCGTGGGTGAAGTCTCTTTTCAGGCAGAACCCAATCGGCATCTTATTTTGCAACCGGACATCAACGGAAAACCCAAGGCCTTGGATGCAAAAATCATGTATGCGGATGACGCCAGCCGAAAATCGTATACCAGCCGAAAATGGTTTCTCCAACCCCATCAAAAATTCATGATGGTCATGACTGCAGATCCTGAGAATCCCGATAGCTATCTGCTGAAAACCATTCGGTATTAAACCCTCAGGCTCCCCTCCTCCTGCCGTCGCATAAATTTGACTCGCATTTTATAGAGTCCCCGGTAACGGTTCTCCGGAATTGACGACAGCAAAGGACTCTATGAATCACCCACCCAGCCGAATCCTCCTCGATACCGATATGTTAACAGATTGCGACGATGCGGGGGCCTTGGCCATGCTGCATGCCCTCGCAGACCTGGGTGAAGCCGAAATCCTGGGCGTAGCCTTAAACGGCATCGACAGCCACGGCCTGCACAGTGCAGTCGTCAGCGCCATCAACACCTACTTCGGCCGGCCTGATCTTCCCATCGGGGTCAGTCCCCGTTCGGCCGAGCAAACGCCAACGAAACCCTCCTCCTATTCCACCGCGATATTTGAGGATTATCCTCATGATGGACTGCGTGACGCGGAACGGCCGGATGCGGTTGCGCTTTATCGACGTCTTTTGGCAGAAGCCGATGACGCATCCGTCACCATCGTAAGTATTGGTTTTTTATCCAATATTGCAGATTTGTTGGCGCAGACAGGCGGACGGGATTTGGTCGCAAAAAAAGTCCGCGCCATCACCATCATGGGCGGTGCATATCCTTCGGGTCGCGAATATAATTTCGAGTTCCAACAGACCGGGTCCACCACCCAGGCCTGCCTGGAAGCCTGGCCCGATTCGGTGCCCATCACCTTTATCGGCTACGAACTGGGCGAACAGATCATTACCGGGAAAAGCTACGCCCACTGCCCGGACAGCCCCATGCGCCGTGCCTACCAACTGGCCTACGACTCCATCAACCGGGGCCGTCCGAGTTGGGATCAGGTGGCCGTATTCCACGGCGTGCGCGGATGTCAACATCAAGGGCGCGACTTGCTCCGCGCGGTGAACGGACGGAACCACATCTCCGAAGACGGGCTCAATACCTGGGAAATGGATGCGGCCGCCCCGCATGCCTACCTTGAGCTCAACAGCCCCCCGGAAGACCTCGCCTCAGCCATTGAGGCACTGATGATTGCAGAACCAAAAGCGAAACATTAACTTCCGGGCTCCCCGGCACGGGAGGGGGTGAAGGTAGAATTGCGACAGTCTGTTTCCAGAGAATTCCGCGCGCAGTAGCAAGCCAACGCTTACGAAAAAATATGAGTAGTCCTCTATAAACTTTTCTTGACTATGCTTATTAGGCATGATTACAACGACACCTCATGACCGAGAACCAACAAAATTTAGGACGCCAAAGTTTCAACCGCGGGATACGTATTCTGGAAATTCTGGCAGAGGGCGGCGCAAGCTCGGCATCGGCCATTGCCGCCGAACTGGGTATCAATCAGAGTTCAGCTTCCCGCCTGCTCCAATCCCTGCAACAGGCGGGACTGGTGTACAAACCCAGCTTTCACAGCTTCGCCCTGGATTTGGGAATTTTACGCCTGGCCGGCATCGCCATGACCAGTTTTCCCATTGTGAAAGAAGCCGTAAATGTCTGCAACGAGCTACACCGCACCTACGCCTACGGTTTTTCGGTCGCGACTCTGGAACAGGGGAACCTCCTGCATTTGGCGAAAATTCAGGAAAATGCGGACGCCGCCATCGAGATGGTTGAATCAAAATCTTTTCCGATTTCACAATCCTCCATGGGACGCTGTCTGGCCGCCATCCGGGGCCGGGATGACTTTTTTGCGTTGCTCAAAAATGAGGGCTGCCCGAATCAGGAGATTAAAACCCTGTGGCGGGAAAGCACGGAAGGAGGAGCGGCCCCCGGGGAAATCTATTTAAAAGGCGTCGGTTTTAACCGCAGCAATGCCGCCCGGGTGTTTGAGCGGAACGGACGCCACTATGCCCTGGCGGTGTTCAGCCAGACCAAAACCATTTCACCCCAAAAAGCAAAAACTTGTTTAACCCTGGGCATTCAAAAACTGACCCCGAAACCGTAAGAACATGAATCCACCTGCACCCACCCCCCACCATATCACCCTCCTCCCCGAAAAAGAAAAACAGGTCATTCTGGGCATTGGTTTTGAAATTCAATCCGATTCCATCGGTTCCGGAAACAATGGACTGCCTGAATCCTATTCCAGCGCTCCCCACGATCTTGTTCCCGAAGAACGAAACCGCCTTGCGGACGAAATGCTGAAGGGATTCCGTTACTGCCGCCTTGCGGGCGGATTGTATTGGCGCGGGCTCGATCCCGAAGAAAAACGCATGCAGCCCCGTTGGCCGGAACAACTGGAGGAACTGCGGGATTTACTCGACCGTGCCCAAGTGGAAGGACTCTCCTTTGAATACTGGTCCCCCGCCCCCTTCTGGAAATCAAACCGCGCGTATCCCGGTGGAACCCTTCGCTGCTTTGGCCCGGATTTTGCAAACGATGAAGAGTATCACGGCGATGTGGAACGGTTTCTGAAAGAGTTTGGTGAGGCCGTGGTCGATGACATCAAAACCCTCAAACAGGCCGGGATCCCCACCCAAATGTTCGGACTGCAAAACGAACCCAATGTAAAGCACAGCTGTTACAGTACCTGTGGCTACGAAACCGAAGCGTACGTAGCCGCCTATGCCGCGGTCGCCAATGCCGTTCGTCAATACGATCCATCCATCCTGCTGTTTGCGGATACCGAAGGCGGATTCCCTTCCAAAATTGCAACCGGGATGGACAACCCGGACATTGCAAAACTGGTGGATGCCTACGTGATCCATATTATTGGACAAACCGCAGCCGGCATTGCGGAGAGGCATAACAAAATCCGCAAAGAACTTCCCTATCGCCCCTGGTTCCAAAATGAGTACGAATATCTCACCGGTATCGCGACTCCCGAACGTTGCCTGAATACTGCGGAACATATCATGAACAGCTTTCAAGTGGCAGAGAACCCCACTTGGTTTTGGTTGCATGCCTTAAAGCCATTTACAAATTCCGAAGCTTCCGGCTACTCCCTGGGATATTGGAAATCCCGTGAAGAACCTGCGGAGGAAAAAGGATCCGTAAAACCCAAACAGCGCTGGACAAACGGGCCGGCCTTCACCTCCATTCCGGAAGAACTGCAGGATGCCGAACTTGTGAATGTCACCCGCCGGGAGGGTGATAAATCCCCCGGTCTGGAATTCTCCATGGTATTCAGCGTTCCCGCCGAAATCTATTTGGTGGTGGATGCCTCATCCCGTTCCGAATTGCCGTCCGATCACGGGTATATAAAAACGGATTTGGTTACAGAATACGAAGGAAAACAACAGGACATCATCTACCGGAAGACCACCCAAGGAAATGAGACGGTGAAGTTTCCCGGAAACACCCATCAGGAAAACGGGGCCTATAAACCTCCCCATGCCCTCTTCGTGAAATTAACCGGCGATGCGCCCGCAGGACAGGGACTTCAAGTAGGCGTCAACAGCCCCATTGAGATTTACTCCCAAGCCCTTGAGATGGAGACCCTGAAATCTCAACTGCAACCGGGTCACTGGATCTACAACGATTTCAATTGGAATGCGGTAGGTAGCTTCGCCAAAAATATCCCCTGGAACAGCGTCTGCATCGATATCGAGGACTCACAAGACTCCCCCAGTTCACGGGTACTCGCATTCAAACGCCCCAATCAAAAAGTCACCGTGGCCGTCTCGAATTCACTCCCGCATGAGAGTCATACTGTCGAAATCAAAACAGGACTCCCCGCCGGAAATTGGAAAGGGGTTCGTTACACGCCATTCGAACGGGGCGACCAAACCCGCGGCGTCCCCGTCGGCGAACAACACAGCGACACCCTCTCACTCTCCCTCCCCCCCCTGAGCTGGGAATTCTGGGAACAACAGTAAATTCAATACAACCACTGATGAACACATTTAAACACTGATGTTGCGCATGAGTGCCGAGGTAAATCTAGCTACGCATTTATCAGTGTTCATTTGTGTTCATCAGTGGTTAAAAATAAACAAAATCTAAATTCCACAGCTTCCTAAGTTGAACAGCTGGTTTAAAAAATTATGAAAATCAAAAAAGAAACCTATGACGTGGTTGTAATCGGTGGCGGATTGGCAGGCTTTTGCGCCGCGGTCGAAGCCGCCCGCAACGGAGCCAGCACCGCCCTCGTTCACAATCGCCCCGTCTTCGGAGGAAATTCCTCTTCCGAAATCGGTGTCACCCCCCACGGGGCAGCAGCCTTCCACGCCTACGCCCGGGAAACCGGAATCATCTCTGAACTGCTGATTGAAGAACGGTCCAAAAATCACGCCGAAGTTTACGAGAACGGATGGACCAATTCGGTCTGGGATATGGTCATGTACGATCTCGCTGTACAGACTGAAAACCTGACCCTGCATCTGAACACAGACTTTTCCGATGTGATGATGGCCGGCAGCGGGGTATCGCGGAACATGCGGGATGCGGCTGATGCGGCCGACGTTTCCATGGGGTATTATCATCGCCCTTCTCAAAACCCCGACCAGACACCTCTGGCAGCCATCATTGCCCACACGCAAAATGCAGAAGTGGAACTGCACCTTTACGCAAAGCGCTTCATTGACTGTAGTGGAGACGGAATCGTGGCCGATCGCGCGGGGTGTGAATGGCGGATGGGATCAGAGGGAAAACAAGAATTCGGCGAACCGCATGCCCCCGATCATGCCTCTGTGGATACCATGGGAAATTCCATCCATTTCCGTTGTAAAAATATGGGACGTCCCGTTCCTTTCACTCCTCCCGAATGGGCGGTAAAACACGACGATCCCGGTTTCTTTTATGAACAGGGACGTTTACCCAAAGAGGAGCGTGGCGGATTTTGGTGGCTGGAAATTGGCGTGCCCCATCACACCATTCACGACAATGAAACCATTCGGCATGAACTGACCCGTCATACCCTTGGCGTCTGGGACTGGATGAAAAACAAAGATCCTAAAATGATGGAGCGGACAAAAAACTATGCACTGGACTGGATCGGTCAGGTCCCCGGAAAAAGGGAAAGCCGCCGCATTATGGGCGAAGTGCTGGTGACCGAACACAACATTCAGGAGAAAACCGCTTTCCAAGATGAGATTGCCTTTGGCGGATGGTTTATCGATCTGCATACCCCCGGCGGATTGCTCGCGCCTTCCGCCGAACCCAGCAATGCGGAACATTACGACACCTTCACCGATTACGCCGTTTCCAGTTACTGCGGCCCCTACGGCCTGCCCCTCCGTTCTCTGATCAGCAAAGATGTCCCCAATCTCATGATGGCCGGACGCAACATCAGTTGCACCCATGCCGCCCTGGGCACGCTTCGGGTGATGGGCACCACCGCCCTGCTCGGACAAGCGGCCGGACTGGCGGCAGCCCGATCCATCAGCCTAAACGTCAATCCCATTGAAGTCGCAAAGGGAGACGCCATTCGAGAAATTCAACAAACCTTGTTGCAGGAGGGTTGTTTTTTACCCGGCGTCACCCGGGAGGATGCGCAGGACCTCGCACCTGCCGCCCGGTTTGAAGCGGACAGCGAGTGGCACATCAGCGGCGCCGGACCCGAGAGTGAAGGTGCACACGAAGGCCTGCAAATCTGGCGGGACCAGCCCCAATATCAACACGAAGTCATGGATGTAAAAAAGGCACAGTTGATCGCAGTGGGCACCTCCGGTATTGACAGCATTTCTTTATGCCTCAGCAATACCAGTAGCGAAACCCAAAGCATTGCCCTGGATCTTCAGGCGGTAGACCACATTTGGGATTACCGGGTCCACGCCGGGCCCAGCCTGGCCAAAGGAACCCTCACGGTGGCTCCCGGAGAAAAACAGTGGATCACTTGGGACGTAAATCTTTCGTCCAGTAAACTGCCGGAGCAAGGTGCGTTTGTGCGGATGGCTCTGGATGCAAATCCCCATGTCATTTGGCATGTCGCCGGCCGGGTCTTGCCCGGACATATGGGCAGCTACCAAATCGGCGAAAACAAATACCGTCGATTCGCCAACGGCTCCACCCTCAGTTTTCAGGTATCCCCCCCGCAAAATGGCTACCCTGCTGTAAGCGTGACCCGGGGAGCCTCCCGCCCCCATACCCACAGCAATCTCTGGGCTTCAGATCCCGGCCAGGCCCTCCCCCAAGCGCTGTATTGGCACTGGGAAGCGGCGACGGAAGTCAACCGGATAGAACTCACTTTCCCCGGACATCTGCTAAGGGAATATCATGCCTACTCCCCCTTTTACCGCGACGCACAATGTCCGAAGGACTATCGAATCGAGGCGAAAATCGCTGATAAATGGACAGTAGTGGTAAGCATACAAGGAAATTACCAACGCCAACGAATCCATAGCTTTGGGACCGTCTCATGTGATGCCATGCGCCTGGTGATCGAAAGTACAAACGGAGATGCCTCCGCCCAAGTCTACGAGCTTCGCTGTTACAATACATGAGGTCCAGAAACTGTTGCGTGATATTCCCCTTTACAAAGAATTTTTGATGCTGCATATTTAAATACCATATACGAGTGAACCTCGAAAACTTTATGAAACTACACACCAAGACACCAATGAAAGCAAAGGCACTCGTTCTGGCCTCCACCTTGGTTGCAATGACCGCAATCACGAGTACCCATGCCGCCCCCATCGTCCTGGCTGGATATGACTTTACGGGCTCGACGCTCTCTGCGACCACCGAAGTGGGAGGCACGGCTGGCGACTTCAGGATTGGTACGGGACTGACGGGCTCCGGAACTGACGCTGGCGCAGGTGATCCGGCTCCATCGGTCAAGCTGTTGGGGTTTAGTAGTGTTTTCAGTACGAATATCACTGCTGATGATTACGCCGATTTTGTCTTCACACCCGGTGTTTCCGGTGTGGACCTCGAAAGGATCGAATTCGATGTCGCACCCTCCTTTACTGGAAACACACGGCAAGTACGTGTGAGCTACAGCTTTGACGGGTTTGCCACAGCGGGCACGATTCTTTCAACCCTAGACGTCTCGGCATCCACGGCTTTCCAACTCTATAGCCAGTCATTGACCGATGAATCTCTCAACACGACGACTTCTGCGGTAACTTTTCGGATTGAAAGCGAACAGGGGTACAGCGACGCTCGTGCTATCTTTGTCGATAACGTTGCGGTTTATGGCGCGGTCATTCCCGAACCCGGCACCCTGGGCCTGATGCTTTCCGCCCTGGCGGGTTTTGCGTTTCTGCGCATGCGCCGACGCAAGTAAACCTGATATAAATGAACCGGGCAACCGGCAAATTTCAACTATTAAGGTGCTGAGGTTTCAGCCGATCGGCCACAGGTTTGCCAATGGACGCTGTGAGAGCCGTGCCTTCAGCACTCTCTGGATTTTCTTTGCAATACCAGCCCCGGCCTTTGCAGGCCGGGCTTTGGAGAGTCGTCCTTTCAGGACTGCGGAAGATGCGCGACACTCTGACTTCCCTCAACCCCATCTGATCGCATACCCCCCATATTCTCAATCCCGAAGGGATGACTCTCCAAAGCCCGGCCCGCAAGGGCCGGGGAAAGTTCTAAACTCTTCACCTGAGTCCTGTAAGGACGACTCCCTTCCTACAAAACTAAAACACCCCACTCCGGGCTGCCATGTAAAACAACCATCCCCCTCCCTCTTTAATCCCGAAGGGATGGCTCTCCACAGCCCGGCCTGCAAAGGCCGGGGAAAGTTTTAAACTCTTCATCTGAGTCCTGTAAGGACGGCTCTCTAACTAATTCCCCCTTTCCATGGGACGCCCCCCCCCCCCCCCCCCCCCCCCCCAACACCAAACCCACCGCCAGCCGCCGACACCGACACCCCCCCCGGTCCCCCCACCCCCCCATCTTCTCGCTTCCGTCTCAC
>CAKZLZ010000131.1 GCA_937127435.1 uncultured Verrucomicrobiota bacterium
TAATGGTGTCCAGGCCTTCGCATACCAAATCGATATTCTCTTCCTGCATCAGTTCAGATGAAACTTTAAAGTCATTCCGGTAGATCCAGTCCTCCCCTTCGATCCAAAGCAGATCCCGTTCATTGCGGCCATAAAAGGGATCCGGAATCTTACCCAGACGATACAAATCGCTATGCACACATCCGGGCACCTCTGCGGCAGACCAGGCTTTCGCATTCGCCTGTTTGAATTTCCAGTTTTCAACTAAATCGATCATTTGAGGGAGGGATGGTGTCATCATAAGAGAAGTCGTTTAAAGTAAAAATGGGGGTCAGTGAAATAAAATCGTAACTATTCAGTGCCTCTAAAGTCCTGAACCGGATCAGCATTTAATAGAGGTCGACTTTCAGGCGCAGGAATCCTTTTCCTCCTAATTCATCCACCGTGTTGAGCGTTTTCACTTCAACGGTTTCAGTGCCGTCATGGTTATTCACAGGCTCTCCGCTTTCCGTAAGATATGCGCTTCCCGATAACCAGTCCCCGGTTAAGTTGGACGTAAATTCAACCTTGTAGATGATACCGTCCACAGCATAATTCATCCCGGTTTGACCTACCCCTCCGCCCCGTCGACGGTATTGAAGTGACAGGAACTCATCTGCAAATATTTGCGGGAGATCATTCGCCGCAGGAATCGCAGGATCCAACCCCAATGCAAAATCCATCAGTTGAACCACCCCGTCGCCAATGTAATCATCGGTCGGACCCCGATGACCTTCAGGAATCCCCGTTTGCGTTTCCATCCAAGTGTTAAAGGTTGTAATTTCAGGGAGTCCCGCGTCAACAAAAGCCGAAATCTCTCCAGCAGTGAGCAATCGGCTATAGAACATGACTTCATCCATTTGACCGATCCAATTTAAGGAGTTGCTGTCAGCCGGATTTTTATGTTCGCCTAAATAAAAGTTTCCCGTGTTGCTTTCGAGTGTTCGGGTCGATGTCGCCACCGGATTCCCATCTAAATACAAAGTAACTTGGGCTGAATTACCGGATTCAATGGTCATGGCCGCATGATGCCACGTGCCCGGAGTGACGGATCCACCCGTCGTTTCACTTCCACCGATGTACGTGGACAATTGCCCGCTGCCGTTTACATACAGCCAGGTGCGGCCGTTCCCTCCGGTTTGTTGCATGATGACCCGGCTTTTCCCGGTAAGAGATTCCAGAAAAACCCAGGCCGTGGCACTCCAACCGCTACTGGTATTGACCGTCAAACTTGGCGTCACCACAAAATCATTGTTGCCATCAAAGTTTAAGCCTCCGCCTGATTTCCCTTCGGTCCACGCAGGTCCCTGCGCAGGCGTGCTGCCGTCTTCAGTCAAAAAGGCATTCCCGAGACCTTCCGTACTATCCGCAGCCACAGTTCCGCTCCCCTCTTCAAAGGCGTAAAACATCTGCCGTTCATCACCGGGAATCGATGGTGGCGGACCCGCCAAAACCGTCACATTCACCGAACGGGTAAATTCACTGTCACTGACTTCACCGCGAAGCACATAAGTTCCATCCACCGGAAAACGGACAAAACTTCGGGCGGCATTGTCAGGACTGAAATCCGCCGTGTCCGGTCCGGAGATCTGTGACCATGCATAGGTCAACGACGCATCAACCGGCAAGCCGTCATCGCTGGCCGCAACTTCTACCAGCAAGCGCCCGCTCCGGTCGGGAAAATGCACTTCAGAGACGGTGGGGGCGGTTAACTGCAAAGAGGGCGCGCTGTTAAACACCCCGCTTTCACTTTCGAATGCGTAGATTTCGCGCAGATGCAATCCGGAAGCTTCCGCCCGGAACGTCGCGGCGCCGTTCACCTCATCCGCATCACCCGCAGCGCTTAAAGTAACGCTTTGCCATTGATCCCAATTGGCCGGGGTGAAATTCATTGACGCACCGGCGGTCACCGAAAGATCCGTATCTCCGGAAAAGTGACTGACCGTGACGGTTTTGGTTGCAGAGCCGGAAAGGCGTACACGCAGAGAGTTGGTACCGCCTTCCGCGATGAAGATCTTATCGCTTTCCAATTCGATGCTCACAGCTTGCGCATTGAGAGTCGAACGGGCGGCCATGCTGCTGTTCCATGTCGCCAACTGCGCTTGCAGTGCAGATTTTGTATCCGGATAGCTTGCCGAAACGTCGGTACTTTCCTGAAAGTCGGCGCTGAAATTATTGCCCAGTTGATAGAGGTTGTTGTTCTCCAGATTGATCTTAAACGCATCCGGATTGGTCAGGTCGACAATCCCCCCCGCATTGCCCGCGCCGCTGTCGTAATAATAAAAATAATTATGCGGCTGGGCGGTGGTATTCCCTTTGAGTAACTCACTGAAATCGACAGAGTCGAGGATGCGGTCACCGGGAAGCGTTGCCCCGGTGAAGGCCGCAACCGTGGCATAAATATCGTGGGTGGCGGCTGTTTGCGTCAGGGTAACATCCGCAGGAATCACACCGGGGAAGCGCGCGAGAAAAGGCACCCGGTGACCCCCTTCCCAGTCTGAATGTTTATAGCCACGGAAAGGATAGGCGGAACCGGCACCCTGATACAACGATCCGGGTCCGTGACGGGTTTGCCAGGGACCATTGTCGGAGGTAAAGAGGATCAGGGTGTTATCATCGAGCCCCAGATCATGTACTTTATCCAGAATGGCTCCCACCCGGGCATCAATTTCACGGATCACATCGGCGTAGCGGGCCTCATCATCCGTCTCACCTGCAACCGACAAAAAATCCGGATGAGGATGGATGGGTACATGCGGGGTATGCGGACTGAAATAGATAAAAAACGGACGGGATTCGCTCTGCGCCTGATCGATGGCCGCGATCACATTTTCGGTCATCGCTTCGAGGAGATAAGATTGTTCGGCAATGGTATCGACGGGACCGCTGATGGTGTAGCCGGTTCCGGTGGTGTAGCTTTCCACTTCGGTTTCATTCTGTAGCAGACGAAGATCCGGCCAAGCACTGTTATAGGGGTTCTCCGTCCACATGTCAGAGCTGTAGAGGATGCCGAAATATTGTTCAAAGCCATGACGAACCGGATTAAAATCCGCCTGATCCCCCAGATGCCATTTGCCGCTCATCGCCGTAAAATACCCCCGTTGACGAAGGATTTCCGGCAGGGTCACTTCGGAAGAGTTGATCCCGGTATTTTCTCCGGCACTGATCACACTGGGCAACCCCACCCGGGCGGGATAACTCCCGGTCATCAGCGCGGCGCGGCTCGGGGTACAAACCGAGGAGGTGGAATAAAAGTGAGTGAAACGCGTGCCATCGGTTGCCAGACTGTCAATACGCGGGGTGAGATTGAGCGCAAAATTGGGATCATTGGCGTTGCCGTTGTCTGCGATTACCGCATTCGGCGGAGGACCGGGATCGGCTTTGCTCGGATAGGTGTACGCCCCAATATCATTGAAGCCCATGTCATCCATCATCATCACAATGACGTTCGGAAGGGCCTCCGCATAACTTTGCGGCACCCAAAGGGTCAGCAGGCAAAAGATCAATAATGCAAATCGACTTTTCATACATATAAAAAGACCACCGCAGACATTTACCCGGGTGGCCTATGGTCTCTGGAATGTTTCGGAAAGATTTAGCGGCGACGGCGGAAGGCCACCAGGCCCACAAGCCCAAGACCCAGCAGAATCAATGACGACGCCTCGGGGATTGCAGCGATCGAAATATTGTCAATCAGCCCCTGTTGGGTGCTTCCCGTCGCATTATCCGTCGAAGCCAATACCAGCCAGAGAGTGTCTCCATCGCTGAGCCCCGTCGTTAGAAAATTCTTAGAATCGGATGCGGTAGCAGGTGCTGGTCCTCCGGTAAATGAAATCGTGTGAGAAGAGCCTACAATTGTCAGGCCCGCATCAATGGGCGTAGTGCCATCGGCTGCGGTTCCTGAAGTTCCTTTGAAAAGTGAGAGTTCAATTTCATTAAAGGCGGCATCATCACGAAGCCCCATAATGAAAGATACATCGTAACTCGTGACGCCCGCTTCGTAGGTCCCAATCTGCTGATAAACACCCGTCGTGACCCCAAAAGAATTGTTATCCACAATGTTCAGCCAATTGCTTCCACTCGGCGCTGAGGGAATTGAACCATTAGAATCCCCCTGTTGAAGATCCCCTTTCCCTGTGGACGATCCCCCGTTGTCGCTCCCGTAGGTGAAGTCTAACCAGCCGGAGACATCCTGAATGTCACTGCCGACGGTTTCAAAGTCACCGTTCGTGATCACGACAGCCGCGCTTGTGCGGGTGAGGCCAACAGCGGCCGACAAAGCGATAAAAAGAAATGGATGAATTTTCATAATGGGTAATCCTTGAAGGGGGTAGAAAGACTTTCTCAATTAAGAAATATATAGCGTCCTTGCTATATTAACCCCAAGGGACAGACCTTGACAACCCATGATTAGCTCATACAGTTGAGCCAATGAAACGCGTGACCATGAAAGAGGTGGCCGAAAAGGCGGGGGTACATCAATCTTCCGTTTCGATGGCCTTGCGGAACCACCCCCGCATCGGCAAAGCCACCCGTGAGCGCATTAAAAAAATCGCGGAAGAGATGGGCTATCGACCCGACCCCGGATTAAGTGCACTGGCTGCTTACCGCAGTGGATTGAGACCCGCAGAGGAACGGGGAGAAATTGCCCTCATCGGACGGAGACTACATCGAACCCCCACCATGTCGACGACGACGGGTGCCATTCTTATGGGCCTGCATCAACAGGCAGAACGTTATGGGTATAAAATCACACCTTTTGATATTACCGACCCTTCCCTCTCCCCCAAACAGGTGAATCGTATTCTTAATGCCCGGAACATCAGCGGCCTTATTGTCATGCGCATGGATTTGCACGGATTGAATTTCCTCCGCGGAATCCACTGGGACAACATAACCGCGGTAGGTCTGGGCCGCTGGCCCCCCTATCCTCCCGTCACCCGCATTGAACACGATCAATACAACACGACCCAACAGATTTTGTACCGGATGCTGCGGAGAGGATATCGGCGCATCGGTCTGATTCACCACTACCGAAACCTCAAGGGAATTTCCTTTCATACCGAAGCCGCATACCTTCAAATCCTTACCCGGTCCAAAGTTGCTCAACCGTATCCTGTTTTCTATTTGGATCAGCAGCCCTTAGCAGCATTGACACCATGGGCAAAGCAACATGATTTAGATGCGGTAATCAGTATGCAGGAACCAAAATCTTTGTTTACAAATAAAAAAATTCAACAGGCATTTATGAAATCTCTAGGCTTCGCCTGTCTGAATTTACATAATTTAGACGGGACATTGGCGGGTATGAATCAACAACTGGACCGGATCGGCATCCGGGCGGTGGATGTACTGGTTGCGCAAATCAACCGTGGAGAACGGGGCTTCCCTGAAACCGTAAGTAAAGTTCTGATTGAGGGCCGATGGGTGGAGGGCAGCACCCTGCCCCAATGCAGGAAGGTCAGATAAAATCCGGCCGGCAACAGCACCTTCATAA
>CAKZLZ010000132.1 GCA_937127435.1 uncultured Verrucomicrobiota bacterium
GCAATGCGAGATCATTCACATATGCAAGCCGTTTCACAAAGGATATTAAACCGTTTTACTGATGCTTGTTCTAATGATACAGCTGATACACTTGAGGGGCAAACTGTCCAAGATCCATTCAGTCTTAATGAGCAAACAATGATCCAGAATGCTGGAATTTACTTACGCGATGCTCTTGCTGGGCTTGGTTTAGCCAATGCTCAATATTCAATGGGTAGCTTTCGTTTTCAATACACATATGAAAATATTGATTGCTCAACATGTTGTGCGACTGTTTCAGTAGTTGCCTCAGATACACTTAGATTCGGTAGCCTTACAAGGATGCCTGGTACTGACGCAACAATAACACAAACCATTATGGATTCCATGGTAAGGATGCCCCTTGTAATTGGAATTCCTCCATTATCTAATGGACTTCCGCCTGAGCAAATGAATAGCCATGCAGCAGATAACCCATTTGGTGAAGACGGTCCTTTCCGAAATGTAAGCTTAAGATGGTCATGGACATTAGAAGTATGCGCAGATTAATACTATGGAATTTGATTTATCCGATATTATTTCTTTTATCTTGTACATACGAGACCCCTCCTAAATGGGAGGATTTAGATGTCTCAGAATGTTGGCGATATTCAGGAAATAATGAGGCATTTGTAAATGCCAATTTGTGTATCAATAATGGTGTGTGGACAGCTAATAATTTTCCTTTTTTCAAGAATGTATACGACGAAAATTTATCCACATATAATGGGCTCGCTGAAATTTCGCTAAGTAATGAATTTGATAAAATAGGTAGGCAAAGGGTATCTGTTCTTTTGGTGAGTGAAAAAATAAACTTTCCTGTTTATTTTGGCAAAGATCATTTCATTTATTCACCTGATCCAGAGTTAATGCCATTAAGATTTGACAGATCCAGAGGTCAGCCCTAATATCTAACATTTAAGGTCTGGCATTATTCTTTTTCTTTGTTCTCCCTGAACCCCCGCAGGCCCCACGCCAGGCCGGTCGTTCCTCCCTCAACCTGTCATGGTTCCTGCTCCTCCCCATAAGACCCCGGCCCGCCCGCAAGTCGATCCCCACGAACCCCGTCGACTTCCCGGCAGTCCCAACCCCAAGCGGACTCGTCGCAAGCTCCTCGGCTCCCTTATCCCCGAGCGCCGCGCAGGAGTCGCTCCAGCAAATCAGGCTGGCCACCAGCCCTATAGCCTGAGGATCTATCACGATAGTTTGGGTTTGATTTCCGGCTCCTGATCCCCATGATGGGGCTATGGGTATCCACGCACTACATTCCAGCAATACAGCTCCTTCTCCCTGCTATTCTGACTCCCGGGAAGTATGCTACTACGGCTTACGTTATTACTCCCCGGCGTTAGGAAAATGGCCAAATCGCGATCCGATTGGGGAGATGGGGGGCTACAATCTCTATGGGTTCGTTGGGAATGATGGGATCAATGCTTGGGATAAGTTAGGTTTAATGTCACTTATACCAATTGATCTTGTTATTGATATTGCTGAAGGTCTCACAAATGAAGAAGGTGGTTGGCCAGGAGGTTTTCGATCATTAGGTGATTGGTTGGCTGGAAATCCACCAGCCCGGGAACATTATGATAGTGACACTCCAGAAACAAAATTAGTAAAAGATTCTGCGATAGCGAAAAAATTAAGAAGGGGTTATTTAGACAAATATAAAAACACTAAATGTTCTGATTGGCTTGACTATACCCAAGTCGGTTTATCTTTTGGTCGAAATGAATTTATTGAGGATTTGCCTAATGGTAGAGCTCATTTTGTTGGAAGTGCTAGTGGAGACACATTCACATTAAGTTTCGACCAAAAAACATGTAAAATTAAAACGTTATTTATAATAACAAATACAACGTCATTAAAGTCAGCTCTGTATCATAGAATTCCCGATAGTTGGAATAATACCACTAGTGGAACACGAGCTGCCAATTGGACTCAAATATATTCATGGGAAGAAGAGTTTGACTGCGCTAATCCATAAATACCTAAAGCTCGTGTTATATTTGAGCTTACCAATAGTTTTTTTAATTAGTTGTGGTGTCGATCTTGGACTGAGAGATAAAAAAATTAAAGGCGTCTATCATATAAACGAATTTGGTGATATTGCACCTTATCATTATTATATTATTGAAAAAGGAAAAGATGAGTTGGGCGGTATTTTTGAAGGCAGAGTTCAAAATATAGGCCGTATAGAAAACAAACTTATAGTTGATGTTAGAAAATTTAGTAATTCAGATGTAAGCGGATGGTATGAACTAAATCTAGAAACAGGAAAAGTATCTGGACCAATAACTAATCATAAGATAGTTGGTTCTTATAAACCTATATCAGCAAGAACGTTTTTTAATGATTTGTAAAAGTAGATGTGTAATCCCACTGACCCGACCCCGGTACATAACCCAAAAATGGAATTTTTATCGCAGAAATCTACGACCGCAATGGGAACTTTTTACGGTCAGGGGATTACAACAGCACGGGAATCCGGGGGTTATTTTACGATGTCAATTTGGGAACCCGATACGGTGTCAGCGTGATCGGTTACAGCGACTCCTGCGCGGCGCTCGGGGTTGAGAGAGCCGAGGAGCTTGCGATCACGCCAACGGCGTGACTTAGGGGTTGGGACTGCCGGAAAGGCTGCGGGGGGGATTCGGGGGCGCAGACTTGCGGGCGGGACGGGGTCTTTGGGGAGGAGCAGGAACCATGACAGGTTGAGGGAGGTACGACCGGCCTGGCGTGAGGCCTGCGGGGTTCAGAGAAAAAAAAGGAAAGACGCAATCAAAAAAAAGAAGCAATACCAGACCTTAAAAGTTAGATTTTAGGGCTGACCCTCCAGACTTTTTTCTCCGATTTTGCGGCCTGACCCGTTTTCTGACCGTTTATGGTAGTTCATTATTCCGTTTACCAATTGATTGCAAAAAATCATTAGCCAACATTCCATCACGATTAGTTGATTTTGAAATACTTATTTTTGAAATTTTCCTCAAATTCTGGTTTGAGTATAAATTCGAAATAGTAACACTTGAAATGGCAGCACATCTTATAGACTGATTTTCATCATCTAAAAAATTTGAAATTAAAGAGTTATACTGCTCATCAGTAAAAATAGTGTCATATGATTTTTTAAGTTTAAGACGTCCCAGCAAAATTATAGAATTTGATTTTGAAATCAGACAACCATTATCAACAATATGTAATAATCGACTTAGATCAGAATCAGAAATAACATCACCTGAAATAACCTTATTATTCAAATATAATGAAAACTCAATTCCATTATTACACTTAATTGTTCTGATTACAGGTGACAGTAAAAAATATGATACTGTAAGCAGCACAAACACAACGGATATAATCTGAATAAATCTAACGCCTTTCATCTGTAAATTTGATATCGGTTACGGTCATTGCTTTTATGGAAGTACTTTCATTAAGCCAATGATTCGAAATATTATTAAAATAATTGTTCCAAACATTCTCCATAACACCACCAAATAACATCTGTGCAAAATAATTACCTGGACCTCGAGCTCTTTCGATAGCTTTTGTTTCGACTTTAACCCAACCGGCACCACGCTCGTCATCATTAGAAACTTCCCAATACCTAACTCCTACAAGAGGATGTTTATGAAGAGTAACAGCCTTGACCAAATAATTTCTAGGAAACGATAATCTTACGCTGAAAGGTGTATCATTTAAAAGACCACTTGCTGTATTCATAGCAAGATTATTAATTGTGAATGAAGATATATTACCATTTATTTCAATAGAAGCAATATTAGGGCTGAAATGATTAAACATTTTCAGGTCTTCATATATTTCTTTTAAAGCTTCTTCTTTATCAGAAGATTTAAAACACAAAGACATTGAATGCGTTTGTTTTACAAGAGGTCCAGAAGACCAAGCATCTTCGTTTCTTTTTCTTCTTTTTTCATCAAATTCACGGTCTCTCTCTTTACCATAATTCCGAGTTGTTTCTCCATAACGGTCCACCCATTGCCCATCATCATTATAGTAGCCACCATCTTCTCCATAAACATAATTTCCGAGGACATCAATTTTGTTTATACCATTATTCCCCACGAACCCATACAGGTTGTAGCCGCCCTGTTCTTCAATGGGATCGCGATTTGGCCAACGACCGGTTTCAGGGAGGTAATAACGTAAGCCGTATTCTGCTACATCAAAGGAAATAAATACGGTATACTCCTGTTCACGATGGCGTAAAGGGACTCGCCGGGATGGAGACGAGTCGTCTTTTTTGGATGAAAAAAAACTGAAGTCGGAATTCCTATTGTTGATGATTTTCGCAACCATGCGGAAATTCAATGCCAAATTCTTGAATTTGAAAAGGTAAAAACGGATAAACAGCCGGATTACCAGGAGGGGTGAGAGCGGAGATGCGCCTCTTGCAGGGTCTTAATTCCTACGTGTGTATAAATTTCGGTGGTGTCCAACCGCACATGTCCCAACATGTGTTGAATTATCCGAATATCCGCACCGCCTTCCAGCATGTGGGTGGCACAGGCATGACGCAGAAGATGACAGGCTCCTTCCTTGGGAACGCCTACTTTGTCCATCATGTGGCGGACCACATTCCCCAGATATTGGGTGTTGAGACGATTCCCCTCATTGGTGATAAACAGAGCAGGTTCATCTTTGTTTCTCACCATCATCGGACGGCTCAGCCTTAAATAGTCTTCCACCCATCGAATCGCATGTCTTCCTACCGGAACAATCCGGTTGTTTCCTCCTTTTCCATGCTCAATGCGCAAGAGGTATTGCTCCAGATCCATATCATTCATATTCACCTGCACCAGCTCGAAGCGCCTTATCCCGGTCGTGTAAAACAACTCCAATATCGCACGATTCCTTATTCCCACTGGGGTTTTTGTATCTGGCACCTCCAAAAGCCTGCGCACCATTTGGCGGGAAAGTCCTTTGGGTAAGCATCGGTGTTGCTTGCGCGGCAACTCCAATTGCAAGGACGGATCCCGGTCCAAAAAGCCTTTTCGGACCATCCAGGCACAAAACCGCTTGATGGTCCCGAGTCTGGCGATTTGCGAATTTACTTTTAACGGTGTTCCGTCTTTCCTCCTGTGATTGAATACTTCCAGCCGGTATTGTTCAAGCTCTTCCAAGGTGAGGTCAAAAGGGAAAAGAATGTTGTGCAGGTGGGTCCATTTGTCGAAAGGCTGAAGATGATTCTGATACGTTTGAATGGTTTGACGGGCGTACCCCCGGACTTCCAGATCAGCCAACCACCGGGTCCATAAATCCGGCAGAGAGCCCTCCAAAACATATCTTCCGTCCACAAGCTGTTTGTTCACTCCGCCTGCCTCGTTTGGGCAGACAACCTTCAGTTCCAGGTTGTGAATTCCACCAATCATGCGCTATTTGCAGCATAGACCATACCACCCCATGTTTATAATGAGTAATCACTCTCCTCATCAAGAAATATCTTTGTAGCCAAAATACTCACCTGTTGATGAGTGCAGACGATTGAGCCATCCCCTGACCCCTGACCCCTGACTTCCGATCAATGCTGCGGTCTGCGTCTTCTCCGTTTACGACGCGGTTTGTGGGGGCGCTCTTTATGATCCGAAGGCGGTGGCGCTTTTCTAAGGTCTTCGGTCCAGGCTTCGATAAGCTCTGACTGCGGATTTCCGCTGGCCAGGGCATCGAATTTAAACAGGACCAGGGCATCCCTGAAATAGCTGCGGTGCAGAAAGCGGATGGTTCGTTGCTCGTTTTTACGATCGAGGAAACGATCCTGAGAGTAGGTCAGGTCGAAGATTTTGAATGCGATCCGCTTTGGAATCAGGATGCGGACGGAGAGGGCGCGTTGAATTTGTTCAACCGCTTCCATGCATGCATTGCGGGGAGAGAGATCCCCCTTGGCAAAAATTTCATCCCGAACGGAGCGAATGTAAGGGGTTAAAAAGAGGGTGTACGCCAGTTCCTGAGAGGCTTTGATGTTATGGGTTTTCCATTTATCCAATTGCTGCAAGGCCATGTGATGCCAGTGAATTTCCTCCGGAGAGGCCTGTTCACGGTGCCAAGTGCTGAAGCCCGGAAACATCACATCCAGCAAACCGGTATCTTTCCATAATTTGAAAGCGGGTTCCATGGCGCCGGAATAGAAGAATTTCAAGATTTCTTCATACATCCGCGCATGACTGGCGTGCAGCATCTGACTGCACTGACTCAGCAGTGCCTCGTAGGTGTTTTTTTCGATTTCCAGTCCCAAAGTCGCGGCGAAGCGTACGGCCCGGATCATGCGGACCGGATCTTCCTGATAGCGGACTTCCGGATCTCCGATGCAGTGGATGACTTTTTTACCTAAATCGTCCAGTCCGCCCACGTAATCGATAATGGAAAAATCGGCAATGTCGTAGAAGAGGGCGTTGACGGTGAAGTCACGGCGGAAAGCATCTTCTTCCGGCGTCCCGTATTCATTGTCACGAACCACGACGCCGTCTTCATTGATGACCACATCCCGATTGCCATTCTCTTCTTCGTTTTGTTCCTCGTCTCCCTCAGGGTCCGGAAGGGTGCCCGAGGTCGGCGCGCGAAAGGTGGCGACTTCAATGATTTCATCGCGGAACATCACATGGGCCAAACGGAAACGGCGGCCGATCAACCGGCAGTTGCGGAAACATCTTTTTACTTCCTGGGGGGTGGCATCCGTGGCCACATCAAAATCTTTGGGTTGACGTCCCAGCATGAGGTCACGCACGCAACCACCGGCAAGGTAAGCTTTGTAGCCGGACTCATTTAGCCGATAGAGTACGGTTAATGCATTTTTGCTGATATTTTTACGGCTGACGCAGTGATCGGAGCGTTGAAGTATTTTAGGTTCCATGTATATTACTGATTAAATTTGATGGGGAAGTTCTTATGGCCTCCTTTTTGGAAACGCAACTGAAATCCGGACAACAACCCGGCAGGAAAATTTGATGAAAAAGAAAACATTGACGATATTAAAAAACTTTTTGGAATCTGTGAGCCCCTCCGGCTATGAAGGGCCGGCCGCCAACATTTTCCGTGACCAGGCCAAAACCTTTGCGGATGAGGTGACCCGGGACCGGCATGGCAACACCTTGGCCGTGGTGAAAGGCAATTCAGATCTGCGGGTCATGTTTGCCGGTCATTGTGATGAAATTGGATTTCTCATTACCCATATTGATTCCCAGGGCTACCTCTGGTTGGATCCGATTGGCGGATGGGATCCCCAGATCGCCCAAGGGCAACGGGTACAGATTCGCGGCAAAAAAGGAATTGTACCGGGAGTGATTGGTAAAAAGCCGATTCATTTGATGTCCCCCGAAGACCGAAAACGGGTGGTGGACCTGAAAAATTTGTGGGTCGACATTGGGGTGGCCAACCGGAAAGAAGCGGAAAAGCTGGTCGCGGTCGGCGATCCGCTGGTTTTAGGCTATGGCATGCAGGAATTGCAAGGGGACGTGATTGCGGCCCGGGGCATGGACAACCGGATTGGTGCCTTTGTGGTCCTGGAAGCCGCGCGTCGGGTGGCTGCCTCTGAAAATAAAGCTGCGTCCACCCTTTATAGTGTGGCCACGGTTCAGGAAGAAATCGGATTGCGTGGAGCGATCACCGCTTCCTTTGATATCGATGCCCAGGTGGGAATCGCAGTCGATGTCACTTTCGCCGGAGACCATCCCGGATTGGGCGATGCCAAGAAACAGGTCAATGGATGTGAGCTGGGCAAAGGGCCGGTACTCACCCGTGGACCGAATACCCATCCCAAGATCTTTGACCGCATTGTAGCCACCGCCAAAAAATATAAAATTCCGCTTCAAATTAATGCGGAAGGGCGGAGCACCGGTACCGATGCCAATGCCATGCAGTTGAGCCGCGCAGGCATGGCCACGGCCCTGCTGAGCATTCCCAACCGTTACATGCACAGTCCCTCTGAAATGGTGGACCTGCGTGATGTCGAGGCCTGTATCGAATTGATGGCCAAAGTGGTGATCGAACTCGAAGCGGATACGGATCTGACGCCTTTTTAACCCAGGAGAGATCGCAGGGAGGGCGTTCCCGGACGCCCGGCTTCCAGATGGAGGGGCGGGGGATCCGCCCCGGGTTTATTTGATGCGGTACTGCATGACATAACGTTGGAACTTCACGTTTTTAAATTCTGTGGATTCTATTTCGACTACCGTGAATCCATATTTTTCGAACAGAGGTTTTGAAAACTCGGAGGCTTCGGTGGTTGTCGTATGTAGCTTTTCCGCTTCAGCCTGTTTGATGAGATGGGAAAGGATCATGGATCCCACTCCCTTTCGCATATGTCCGGGGTGGACAAACAGGGCTGAAATCCGTCCGGTTTTCTCCCATCCGCCGAAACCGATGCAGTTCCCCCGCTCGTCAGTGGCCACAAAGCTGTCCGCCTCTTCTACCCATTTGCGAAACGCATCTGTATCTTCGGGAAAACTGGACCAGGCGGCCACTTGGTCTTTTGAATAAGCCGTGTTCCCGATCTGACGAATGGCCTTGCGGTAGATGTCACGGATGTACGGAAGATCGGAGGTTGAATATTTTCGAATGCTATTCCTCATACCTCTTTCTGATGTAAGATCATTTTCGATGGGTCAAGTCCGGGGTTTGGGAATAGATGGACATCTGGAGCTTTCAATCCGTATGTTGTCCGAGCGCATCCCACACCGGTATACCGATGAACCCGGCAAGGGTCGCGGCGTCCTTTCGAATGGATGCCAGGTCGCCATGATCTAAAATATTGATTCGTTGTTTATCTTTAAGCACAAGGTTCAGCTCATAGCTTCTGAAGGTGGATCGGTTTTTGATACGGACACATTCAGGGATGAGTTGCAAAGCGTGGATTTGGTCGAAAGCTGCACTTTGCGGCTTTGATTCCAAGTTCCCTTCCGCATTCAAACCGCGTCTGGTCTTAAAAAATATTTGGTTCTGTTGATCAAAAACCGCCTTGTTTTGTTGGAACCAGAGGTAAGCGCCGGAGACGAAGATGGAAAAGAATCCCAGGATGATGGGGCCTGAATCCATCGCGGGACCGCTGAATCCGGCCCACAGTACGAGGCTTCCTGCCAACAAGATGGCTCCGGGTATCAGAAGGGGCAAGAAAGTCGTCCGGAACTCGATCTTTTGAACGCCGACCTTAACGCATTTACGGGTTCGCCCCCCGGATCCACCTCTGCGAATGGGAGTCCAGCTGATGTTTAAGGCCAGCGGATCATTCAGGGAACCGGGATCAAATGAATTCACAAATTTCTCTCCGGGGATTTATCAAGCTCCTTGGACGGGGGAGGGACGTATTCGTTCTTCCAAGTAAAGTTGTGTTTGCCTGAATTTCTACTCTGCGAAACGAGTCGTATTTCCTGACCGTCGAAGTTGTAGGCCTCCACCCATTTTTGTCCACCGTTCCCCTGGATATCATACATCAGGATGATCTCTACCCTGTCCGAATCCTTAAACAGCACGGTGTACCCTGTGTACAGCGGTTGAACGCCTTTGCTGTTGGGTTCCGGTTGGAAAAGCAGCTCTCCATTTTCCCGGGAGAATCCGATGCAGGTTCCTTTTGAATTTTTCTCCAGGCTGTACAACCAAAGGTGGAGCTTGGGTTTTCCCTCGATATCGATGGCAATAGGCTGGGGCTGAATTTCGAAGGTTCCCTCCCATGATTCTACTGACGTGATACCGGGTTTGGCAGGTAGGAGAAGATCACGCGCGAATTGCTCTTCTTTCAGATCTAAAAGCCGAAGCTTTTCGCGAATGGAGTCCTGCGCCCGTTTTACAAATATTTGGTTGGACGCATTTTTACCGTAATCTTCTGCCAGAATCGGCATGTATAGCTGCCGGGCTTTGTCAAACTCCGCTTGCTCTTCGTAGAGGGAGCCCAGTAGGTTTGTCACTTCGATCGGAGTTTTTTTCCCATAGTGGGTGGTAAGGACTTGCTCGAGGTTGTCCACCGCGGAGGCATTGTCTTCCATCTGAATATATATTTTTGCAATTTCAATATAGGGGAGGGCGTAACGGGTCGTCATGTATGAGTTGGTCTGCGGTAACATGGCGGCCTGGGCAATCTGCCAATTTTCGATGGCTTTTTCCGGTTGATCCCGGTCCAGATATACTTTCGCCAACTGTTTGTGAATTTCGTAAACAGCCTCAGGTGCGGTTGCCTGTTCCCGTTCTCTTTCCAGGGTGGAAAACCATTCGTCTTCGAGGCCTGCCTGAACATGGGCATAGGCATAGCGGTCATATTCAAAGTTGACGACCCGGCCCCGGTTGCGGTTCGCGTCAAACCAATGCTTCATAAGGGCAAGGCACATCTCCGGATCTTTTTCCGGAGCCTTGTGGAGAAACCACTGGGAGATGGCTTGGGGGTTCGGCGAATGTTCATCCGCCCGGAGCGTACTCCATATTCTGACGACGGCTTTATCCTGGGTTTTTGCAAAATGAACTTCCGGATAAGGAGTCATGGTCCAAAAGTTTTCCGGCACTTCCATTTTGAATACAACTTTCCGTCCGTTGTACAGAGGTTCCACCGATATCTCACAATCCGCCGGAATCTCAATCACTTCGGAGATTTCTCTTTGGGCAATCTCAATCAATTCACCCGGTGTCCGGAAAATGTTTTTTGCAAGCGTACCGCCGGATGTTATCAGGAGCAGTGTGAAAGCAAAAATGATACGGCTGAGGAATTGTTTTTTCATGATCCTAACGTTTTGATGATCGGACCGAGTACTCTCGGTTCGATCAATGTTCTTGTTCTGTTTGCCGTATTTCATCAGCAATTCGCATTTGAGTAATCAGATCATGAGTCTGAGCGTAAAATTTATGAAGGGGATTATTCGGTTTCTCCAGCTCTCTTTCCTTTGTTTTGGCAGTGAATGTTCCGTTGGGCGTGACGGCGTAAAATCGAACTTCTCCAGGCATTGGTAAAGGATAGTCTTCGACTTTATCCATGTTCTTCAACTGGCTTTCAGAATAATTGACCAACTCTACCGATTTAGGTCTTACATTTTCATGTTCTCCAAGACCAATCATTCCGCCTCCCTTAGAGAAGTACAGACTGGCGGTTCCGTCCGCAATGGCTACAACCGTAATCACTCCATCTGGCCGACCCATCTCAACCAAAACTGCATACACAGGTTTATCTTTAAGCCATCCGCTTTCCTTCTCATCCAGATTTAGAACTTGAGATCGAAGACCGGTATAGATTTCTGCTACTTCGTAAACTGGTGGCTTTTGCTCTCCCCAGAGTCGCGTGAAGATAGAAAAGAAAGTCGCCATAATGATCAGGTTTCGCATAGTTTCTCTCAGTATAACGTCTAGGCAACCGGACCGGGTACTCGCGGTTCGGTTGGCCTTATGGTTAGGAATCAGCTCCGCATTCTCTTGCAAACGCATCGAAACTGATGGGATCATAGTACACCCCCTCGTTAGTATCGGCAAGGACAACGTTTGGGTCGAGAGACCGAATCCATTCAAAAAGGTCTTTCACTAAAGACCATTCTGCATGCATATCCAAATGTGCATATTCATTCGATCCGGTGACATAAATAGTTCCTCTGTCTGGCACCTCAAGGATCAACGTATCCGGTCCTGAGTTCTCTTTTGCACCCATCTCAAGTAATCGCTTTTTCAGTTCAGCCCAGGGGAAACTATTCGGTTCCATTTCGAATTCCCCATATTCGCACGGGAAGGTGATAGAAGAGGCATCCTTCGCTTTCTCAAACATTAAATCGTATCCCATTTTCTACTCTCCTAACGTTCGCTCAATAGATTTGTTCTGCCTATGCATTATTCAGGCTTAAAAATGCGCGGGTAGGATATTTCACCAGAGTCAGTAGATATAAATTCGTACTCTTTTTCATTTTTCTGAACAAAAACGCCAGCTCTGAGGTAAAAGGGTTTATCCATACGGATTCTGCCATGCTCCATTTTCTCAACGTGTTCCCACATCCAGCGAATAGCCACCTCCAGTGAAAACTCCGTCGAAATCGTTTCTTTCGGTGCCAACACGACCAAGGGTTGTTTCGGACCTTCGATGACTTTTCCTTCTGGGTTTGTCGTGTAGCCTACGCCGTGATCCCAGAGACTGCTCGAAATGCTGTAGGATGCAATCCAAGCTTCATTGTCTCCGAGTTTGTATGCCGTTCCTAGTGGCAAATTTGCTGACATCCCTGATTCCCGATCAAATGCTTTTAAAATCGTCACCGGGTCTGAGGACGGGTTGACGATTTTAAGAACACAACGGCCATTCTTCTCGTTGACTTTAAGAGAGACCTGAAGACTCTCTGCATGTGAGGCAATCGACATGAACAGGCAGAGGGAAGGGAGTAGTAATTTATTCATTTCTTTTGTAGAACGTTTAGCTGTCCGGACCGACGGAGGAGGTTCGGACCAGATTTTTGTTGATGGGTGTTTCAGATTGTTTTTTCCACCTTTCTCTTTCGGTCAGGTAATCTTGAACTCTAGAAACGATTTTAGAAATTGCATAAATAATCAAAGCTAGAAAAGCCGGGATTATTAGTTCTTCAACCTCCATTCCAAAAATACCACCTACACCTGCTGCCAAAAGTATAATCACCACGCATAATAATCTTCGTATCAGTTTAAGCTCTTTGGCAATTCCGATTGATGTTTTTTCATCAGGATTAGTATTTTCTTCATTCATGTGGTTTTCTCCTTCCGTGCATCAACGTCTACCCGCACCGATTCATTCGGTGGCGGGATTTGTTCACAAAGTCATTCCTTTGGGAGTTTGTATGTATTTTGCTTTCTGACATGTCTCTCAAAAACATGTTTTGTTCGTTTCATTCCGATATACCAACCGATCCAAAGACAGGGAATGGCAACCAGAATCGTAGCAACGAAAACCCAAAGTTCGGTTCCATCATAGTAACAAGTTCCCGCAAATACAAAGATGACAAATACTGACAGCAAAAGAAAGATCCGAGAGGTAATTCTCCGAAACTCTTCATGCGTTCTGTATGCTGGCTTCAGTTTCATCGATCTAATTGTGAACGTTAAGTCAACTGGACCGACGACGAAGGAGGTTCAGTTGGACGCATTGTTCGAGGTCTCCTCGCTCTTTGAAATTTTGAATGCTATTACTAGAAAATAAACTAGATTTAGGATGAGAAGGGCCAGCTTTGGGCTGGCTCTGACTGCTGAGTGATAATTTCCAATTGTCGGAATGATAAGGCAAAGTCCACCCGCCAAGAGCAGTGCGTCTGCCAAAAAGGGAAGACGCTTCTTCATTTTGTGTCCTGCTGCGGATGTTGCAACACCGATTAGCCAAATTACAACCCAATGAGTTTGCTCGTAACTGGGTAGGTTCAGGAACCCAAAGCTAAACCCTTCACGTATGCATGTATGTAACGGGAAGGTGATAGCAATTATGCTTGTTACGATGGCTGCGACGACACCGAATCGAATTAGTATTTTCATATCATCTTTTCCCTCGAATGCTCACCCGCTCCGATTCATTCGGAGGCGGGGATTGTTGAACTTTTGGTTTAGTTTGGCATTTTCCAAGCCATAAAGCTAGGATCTCATTTTCAGTACACACTGACCTGTTTCAGGATGTACCCAAACGGTTGCAATAATTTCATTGTTATCAAAATTTACGGTCAGGTCAACTCGCCATATTATTTTGCCTAAAGGAGCGAAGCCAATTAAACTAATACCCGTTCTTACGACCGTCACTTCACTTCCAAGCAAAGCATACGTATCTATATTGCTTCTATAGTACACATTTAACGCTAAACGACTGGCTTGTTTCTCGGAAATGGAGCCGCCTTTAATGAACCGTATTATATGAGTAGCATTACGCCCTTCTATTTTGCTTTGATTCTTTTCTTCTATTATACTGAATCTGATTGGTTTTCGCCAATACACCAGTGCACTTAGCAGGATTAAAACAACAGTCAGGTTGATCAGCTTCCTTTTCATTTTGTTCAATAAGTTATTCAACAGGTCTGTTGTTTCAATCTGAAAAGTGACAGGACGTTCCCCATTTTTTTAAACAGTTAGGTGCTTGAATCCCATAAACATTGAGGAATGATCATTTCCAAAGTGAAGAGGTTGTCTGTTAAACCAAGTACTGCGCTTGCGCGGTATGCGGAGTATCTAGATGAAAAAGCTAGAAGCTCCAACCCGCCCCCATCGCCCCCTGCGTTTTGCGCCGCAACAGCGGCGCAAAACGCAGGGGGCGATGGGGATGATGAGAGTCTGCGATAAGTCGACTTTAGATACTCCGCACGCCGGGACGAGCCCAGCGCTTGGGGAAAAATGGGGAAAGTCCTGGAAAAGTGAAACACTAAACAAGTTAAAGGGTATTATTCACTATAAAGGTTGAATTGTTTGTTTCGTGTTTCAACTCTGCGATTTTGCTGATGAAAAGCAATAAAATATCAGGTCCATAGATATTTGTTCAATGCTGGTGGCGATGGCATTGAATGGGTCGCCCGGTCACTTGTTTTGGCGGGAATATTAAGTTGTAATTTTCAATGGAGTTGCTCACATTCTTATCGCATGAGCCCGTTAATCTTATCACCCCTTTGCCCACCAAAAAAGTGGATCTGGCTGGTGGTTCTGCACGGTTTGTGGGTGTGCGCGGAAGTTCCTGTTTCCGAAGGGGAGATTCATCTTTTTCCCGGAGTTCAGATCTCCAACCCGGCGAAGTTAGAAGGGTTTTCTGGTGACCGTATGGAATGGGTTTGCCATTTCCCCGAAAGCCCATCTCCAAACGCACCGACAGCCCGGTTTTTCCTGAGAAGTACGTCACTTCTGGTCCCGCTGGATCTTACTTTGATTTGGGAGGAGCTGCCCGCTGAACAGAAAACACCTGGATACCGCTCAACCTTACTGGTTTTTAATCTTCCGAAAACGGTGAAACCCATCAATCTGTTGGCTGAAATTTCCGCCTCCAACCGGGAGGGAACGGAATGGAAACATGTACAATCCGTAAGGGTTGTTCCCCCGTTGCCCCGCAATTTATGGAAAGATCTGACGAAGAACCGAACTCTGTGGGTTGAGGCTTCGCTGCCCAAACTCCAAGAGGAACTTGTGGCCCATTCGGTGTCCTTTACAGAATTTACAGATAATATCCGTCCGGTCCCGGGGGATTTGTTCATTGCCACTTTGCCTGCCGGTGAAGATGCGGGAGACCTTTGGGCCGGGTCCCATGGATCTTTTGCCGATGTTTTATGGCTGGAACATCGGCCGGGGGAGACTGCTCAAGTCAAAATTTTGGAAAAAACGAAAGGCACCATGGTGATACTTTCCACACCCTTTGATTTTTCAGGCAAAGTGACCACGCCACGCGAAGAACGTTTGTTGCAACAGGCGCTTGCTCCTTTTACCATTCACCACCCACCCGTTATGCCGGAGCGAAAACCATGATCTTTTCGAAATATCTTTTGCCTGTTTTTCTGTCTCTGTTTTGTATTTGTCCGGCGACAGGTCGCTGTGATGATCCCCCTTTAATTGCACTTGCAGTGTTGGATTTTGAGCATGCGGATCGACAGCAGCCTGAGCTGGGGAAGAATGCCGCAGATCTACTTTCGGTAGAGTTGATGTCAGAACCGGGATTCATACTGGTGGAAAGGTCCCGGATGAATGACACTTTGTCTGAACATGAAATCAACCTTTCCGGATTGGTTGATTCTTCTTCTGCGGTCAAACTTGGAAAATTAACCGGGGCTCAGGTTTTGGTCAGTGGCCGAATCTTTGATATGGGGGAGCAACGGTATGTGGTCGTGCGCACTGTCAGTACCCGTACCGGCCGGATTTTTGCAGATAAAGCCGTATTGAAACCTGATGAAGATTTATCGGATGCAATCGAAGCGTTGGCCGCTAAAGTCACCAAACGTCTGGAGGATCACACTGTGGCGTTGCTGGGGGACGGGGGATCCAAAGAACAGAGAATTGAAAAGCTACAGGGATGGACAAAGGAAAAGGTTCTGCCGACCGTCTCGGTCCGTATTCCTGAAGTCCACATGGGGGCCGCGATTCCCGATCCGGCAGCAGAGACTGAAATTTTATGGGTTCTGACCCAATTGGGTTTTAAGGTTTTAGAACCCGGAACCGGAAAACCGGACATCACAATCACCGGCGAAGCATTCAGCGAAAGAGGTTTGGTGAAAGGGAATCTGGTTTCTTGTTTGGCCCGGCTCGAGGTAAAGGCCGTCAACCGGAAAGGGGAAGTGGTTTTTGTGGACCGGGAAAGTACGGTGGCGGTGGATCTTGCAACCAACATCGCAGCCAAGAGTGCGCTACAGAAAGCGGGCTTGGAAATGAGTTACAAACTGGTGCCAGCTCTGGTTGAGCAGAAATAAAGGTAGTGAAGTTATGAGTTTCTTTCCGCGTAATTTATGCTTCTTGTATTTGATGCAATTCTTGTGTGATCATTCGGGTAGACCGGTGCCGGGGTTCCGTGCTTGCATCCGCGTCGGACTGTTACTGTTTTTTTCGTGTTCTTTTCTGCGGGCGGAAATGAAAATAGCGGTGGTGGATGCGAATCAGGCAGCGGGCCCCGCGGCTCTGTTGGAGGGTGAATTTTCGGATCTGACCGGAGTGGTATTATTGGACCGGGCGAATGTGCGGCAGGTGATTCACGAAGCACTTTTACCTTCAACTACCGGCGGAGGCGGTTCGGGTGAAACCCGTTTTTATGGAACGGATGCGCTGGTGTTTGTAGGGCAAACCGGTGAACCCGGGGCGCCTGGAATTCGGGTAAGGGTCATTTCAGTCCGCACGGGACTGGTCATTCACTCCGAAACCATTCCCTTGAATTCTTTTGATGACAATGCAGCGAAAAATTTGGTGGGCAGGGTGATGTCCCTGGGTCACAACCTGAGTCTTTCAAGGGGTCAGGTGTTCGGGATCTCGGTTGTAGGCTTGGAGGGCGACAGTCATCAACTCCGGAAATTGGAGCCGCTGCTGAATGAATTGTTGACCGATGCGTTGGCGGAAATCGAGGGCGTATATATTTTGAACCGGAGGAATCTCACCGATCTGCAGTGGGAGAAAAGTTTGTTGGGTTCCGGAGAAGAGTTCTGGAAAGCCTCAGCGGTACTGAGAGGAAACCTGTCGAAGAAAGGAGAGCAGTTTTCGATACGTTTGTTGCTTACCCTTCCGGGAGAAACAGAGCCGGTGGTGTTCGAATCCTCGGGTGAAAACCCCTACACCCTGTCACGTGAACTGGCGGTTCAAGTGAAGGAAACCCTCGCAAAGGCGGACCCTACCCGTATCGCATTACCGGGAGTGGAAGTAGAAGCCTTTGAAAGCCGGGTGGCGGAAAAATTTAAAGTAAAGGCCCATGCTGAAGTTTTGAATGCCGCGGAATCTGCATATGCACTTGGAAGCCGTGATTTCGAGATGCGCTGTGCCTGGGTTACCTCCCAAATGTACCTCAGTGAAAGGGGGCCGGGAGGTATTTTCACGCTGGGAGGGAGCGAAGGGTATCATTACACGATGGGGAATATTAATACTCAGAGTCTTCTGTCGACCCGCAGGGCTCTGGAGCTTTTTTCTCAGATTCCAGTGCCGTCGGATCGGAGACTTGCATCCAAGTGGAGCAATTGCGGTGAAGACCTTCTGAGAAATGTGTCAGTCCTTTTACAGGAAACGTACTATCAGAAACGCCCCCCGGGTATTTATGCGGATCAGGTCTTGCTGGAGTTGAGAAAGGATGTCCGACAGCTGGTCACCGCCTTGATGGATCAAAGCGGAGAAAAATTACCTCATGATTTATTGCTTCTAATAGGTCAGTACAATGGATTCTGGCATGATGATGTGCAGGAATGGGAGAAATGGCTCACTGTTTTTTTGGAATCTTTAGACCAAAAATCATCGGGCATGTACCGGGGTGAACTGGAAAACAATAATTTGGACGGGAACGGAGGTGCTTATTGTCCTTGGCTGGTCGCATGGACTCCCGGTCAGCGGGGAGAATTTCAGAAAGCATTTGACCAGTTTTTAGTGAAGCTCGTGAAATCCGACCGCTTGGTGGATAACATCAATGCTGTGCGTATCAAGTTGAGCCATGTTCAAAGAGCTCTATTAGAGTCAAAACAGCGGGTCAGAACCTACGGCCCCGGTATTACACCGGAAATAGCGGAGAAGCACCTCGCCTTAAATGGGATGACGATTGCACGCTATGAGCGTTATGACAGCGAGGTGATCTGCAAGTTGTTGGAAACGTATTGTGAGTTGTTGTGGTTGGCCCGCACAGAGTATGAAGAGGGCACGCTGGATTTTTTACAACTTAGACTGCACTACCACTTTGCAGACAGCATTCTGGAATCCATGAAGGATCAGCCCGGATTTCCTGAAGCGCAAGCCCGTTATTATCAACTTCGTCGGGATCACTATGCATATTTCGCAGAACGGGCCGAGCGCATGCGCTTCACGTATTTTAATTTTTATGCGCCGGCTTACCAAAATGTATCCGGTGAAAGTGTCCGGCGTATTTTAGAGAAGGTGAGCGAAGCCCATCCTGAATTAAAAAATGAAAACACCGAATATATTCGAAATTTGAATTACAACATCCCTGAAAATCCCGGGGCGGGGGAGGCTGCGGTAAAACGTCCTGCGCACTCCCTCAAAGTGGATGGAGAATTTTTGACCGGGCCCTCTGAAAAATGGTCGGAAAAGGGGGGCAAGTCATGAGCTTAAAATTACGGGAACGGAAAACGACCACGGATCGGGCTGAGCCTAGTTACACCCACAGCCCCGAAACCCTGAAATATATACGAAAACATGGATTGATCGATCCACGTTTTGTGAAAGATATGCCTCCCGGTGCCGTTCAGTCGGTGATGCGGCGTCATCGGAAAAAATGCAAGTTTAAGCGCTTGGGCCGTGTTGTGATTTGGGGGGTGATCCTCTCTTCAGGCGTTTTTGCCTGGCAGCGGTATTCGTCCTCCTTTGACCTTCCTGAATTTTCCTTTTCGACTGTGCTGGACCGTATCAAGAGTATACCCGCGAAGATAAGTTCAAGTGAAGGTGGTGGAGAAATGCTGTCGGATTCTAAAGAGACCGTCGGGAGCCGTACCAAAAAGAAAAGCAGTGAGCATAAAGAGCTTGAGGCAAAGCTTGGTGCGCTGATTGTGGAGCCTGTTGGATCGGAGGAAGATAGTTTCGGGGGTCCCCGCTGGTCCCGTTAAATGAATGCAACCGTGAAGTTACACTTCGGTGACACTGGACTTGGTTGCTTTGACTTGCCCTCGTTATTCGTGGGCTAAAATGTTTTACCATTTCGGTTCTGGGAACCGATGGACTTTCTGTTTGGGAATTGTGCAAAAAAATAACCCTCACAGCATGCTGCGAGGGTTATCAGTCAAAGCAAATGAAGTTGCTTAGTTCGCCAGTTCTTTTTTGATATATTCAAAGCTGGTGGCGATGGAGTCGAAGGGGTCGCCGGGGCAGACATCCTGTTCCACAATGTAGTGTTGGCAACCGGATTTTTCCGCGGCGGCCACAATTTCTTTCAAGGGCAGGGTGCCGTTGCCGAGTTCGGCAAACAAGGGCGCGCCACCGGGATCCACCATGTAGTCTTTCAAGTGGAGGAGGGGCAAACGTCCATTCAATTTTTCCATCCATTTAACAGGGTTTTCGCCACCGCGTTGTACCCAGTGAATATCGATTTCCGCCTGCACATAGTTCGGGTCGGTTTCGGCGTAGATCCGCTCCAGGAAGGTGCGGCCGTTGTGCTTGTAGAATTCGTGGGCGTGGTTGTGATAGGTGAGAACCAGTCCGGCCTCCGCCATTTTCTTACCGGCCTCATTCAGTCCTTTAACCAAACCGGTTACAGATTCTTCGCTGTCAAATTCGATTCCGGCGGGGAAAGGGTAGGCGGTGTACTTGGTGCCCAGTTTCTGCAGGCGCTCAATCACGGCTTCGGTTTCATTCAGAATGTTTACACCGGGTTCATGAGTGGCGCAAATGGTAAGGCCGCGTTCCTGCAGAAGGTCACGTAATTCTTCTTCGGGGAAGAGGGTCGGATCCATTCCGCTGACTTGAACGGATTTGTAGCCGATTTCGGCAACTTTATCAAAACTCTTGAGGGCGTCCTCCTGGGTTTTGATATGATCTCTTAAGGTGTAAAGAATAACGGCGAATTGATCGATTTTTGGCATGGGAATTCTCCAGAGGGGTTATTTAGAAGCGTTGGTGTCGTCGGCAAATTTCTGTGCTTTCATGGAAAGCTCTGCGGCTTTGAAGCAGTGTGCCTGGGTCATGGCATCTTCGGTACGGTTTAGAATATCGAGAATGAGTTGGCCGTAAAAAGGAAATCCGATTTTTCCGGAACAGGGAATGCGTTTTTCACCTTCGTGATCCACGAGGTACACGACCTGATCTTCTTTGGGTTCGAGGGTGATGTCGATGTACTTGCGCACTTCAATATAACCGTCGGTTCCCAAAATAAAGGTGCGGCCATCACCCCAGGTGCGGTTTCCGCGGGGATTAAACCAGTCCATACGACAGTAGCAGGATACGCCATTGTCCGTGGTCAGGGAAGCTTCACCGAAGTCCTCCAGACCGGGTTTGTCCGCATTTGCGATATTATCCACCCGGGCGAAATTCACGGTCGCATCTTTTGCGCCGGCATAGGAGAGGAATTGTTCAAACTGATGGGAACCGATATCGGTAAGGATTCCACCGTATTTTTCTTTATCAAAGAACCAGTCCGGACGGCTGTCCTTGGCCAGGTTGTGTGGAGCAAGGGTCATCACCTGGATGACCTTGCCAATGGCACCTTCTTTAATTAATTCTCCGGCATACCATCCGGCTTCGGTGTGAAGGCGTTCTGAGAAATCGCACATGTATTTCTTGCCGGTTTCTTCGACCACTTTCTTTGCTTCGGCCAACTGTTCCAAGCTGGTGAAAGGGGATTTGTCGGTGAAGTAATCTTTTCCGGCGCGGAGTGCCTGGATGCCGATATCACAACGGTCGGAAGGAATGGCGGCTGCGGTGACCAATTGAATTTCCGGATCTTCGAGGATTTGCTCGTAAGAAGAAGCGCGTTGCACTTCCGGATATTTTTCACAAAAGGCGTCCAGACGTTCGCTGTCCGGATCCCAGGCCCATTTACAAACGCCACCGGCTTCAGTTAATCCGTTGGTTTGACCGTAAATATGACCGTGGTTAAAGAAGGCGGAAGCAAAGATGAAATCACCTTTGTCGACTACCGGTTGTGGTTTGGCCGCAGTGGGCGCCCAGTTCATTCCGTCGCGTGCTTCTGACATGGTTTTTCCTTAGAAAGAGTTGGAAAAATCATCGGTGCCGGCACCGGAATCTTTCACTTTTTTAACGTGGGTGGAGTTTTTGATTTTGTCCATAAGCATGGTTTCATAGGCGGCGCCGTCGAGGGGCATTTTCACGGTGCAGTCATGGGTGCCGGAGTAGATCATGGCGTTGGCCAGTTCTACAGAGTGAATCCCTTCTTCTGCGGGTGCCACCAGCTTTTCGCCTTTGAGAATGGTGTCTGCAAAGTTTTTCATGATGCCGAGGTGCTGTTCACCGGTGTTCTGGAAAGGAATATCGATATTCCAGGTTTCCGGACGGCTAAAGCCTTGATCGGTGGTTCGGGAATGCTCTGAAGATTCTACTTCATTGCGTGTCCATGAAATATTGGTTCCTTCTACGATAATCCGGCCCCGTTCCGCGGCAATTTCCAGGCGGTTGGTCCCCGGAGATTCGCCGGTGGTGGTAATAAAGACGCCGGACATGCCATTGTCGTATCGGAGATAAGCGGTGACATCATCTTCAACTTCGATGTCATGGAAACGACCGATTTCAATGTGGGCTCTCACCGAGGAGGGGACACCGAAAAGCCATTGCCAGAGATCGAGCTGGTGGGGGCACTGATTCAGGAGAACGCCTCCGCCTTCACCTTTCCAGGTTGCGCGCCATCCGCCGGATGAATAGTAATGCTCGGTGCGGAACCAATCGGTGATGGTCCACTGTACCCGGTTGATTTTTCCGAATTCACCTGAATCGATCATTTTCTTCAGTTTGATGTAGCGGGGGTCGGTCCGCTGATTGAACATGGCGGCAAAGACCTGGTCTTTATTGGTATGCGCGGCAATCAGTTTTTCACAATCCGCTTTGTGAACAGAAATGGGTTTTTCAACAATCAAATGAAGGCCGGCTTCCAATGCGGCAATCCCTAAGGTGGTGTGATCATAATGGGGAGTGGCAATGATGACGGCATCGACTTCACCCGATGCAATCAATTCCGCACCGGAGTTGAAAAATTTTGCTTTGGGGAAAAGTTCCGCTTTTTCAGGAAGTAAATCCGCGATTGCGGCTAATTCCAATCCCGGAACTTTGCCGTCAGTGATGGTTTGGGAGTGGGCTTTGCCCATATTTCCAATTCCGATAATGCCGAGTCGAACGTTTTTTGTATCTGTCATAGTGGTGCGCTTATAACAAAAGTCCGTTAAAATTACTATGGACGAATGATAGAATTATTTGTATTATTCACGCATAATTGCAAAAACCTTATGAATGTGACCCTCCTGCATAAACAGAACCCTCTGATAAATTATTCTCCTTCCCACTGGGATTGGTTTTCGGGAGGACGTGCTTATTTCAATTTATGGATTTGTTTGGAGGGAGAGGCGGAAATGCTTCTTAATCATAATAAAATTGAAGTATTTCCCGGGATTGGGGTTTTGTTGAAACCGGAAGATCAAGTGAAAGGAATAAAAGTCTCACCGGGGATGCTTTGCAACATTGGTTTACATTTTCTCCCGGAGAACGCGGAGGACGAACTTGGATTGATTGCGCATTCTTCCCGTCCGGTACAGCTTCGGCATTTCCTGTTGGTCCGTGAACTCGCGTTCTATTTGGATTTCCTGCTTTTCCAGGTGCATCGGGAAAGCCGGGAAGAAGAAAACCGCATGGGGGGGGATCTGCTGTCTGTATTTTTGAGAAACCAGCAGATGGGACCGGAAAGGCCGGTGGACCGCCTGATCCGCAAGCAGGCAGAGGCGATGCGCTCCGAGCCGGAACGGACCCGCTCAGGCCAGGAGCTGGCGGCGGAAGTCGGATTGTCTTTTTCGCAGTTCGCCAGACGCTTTCAGCGGCTGTACGAAATGTCGCCCCATGATTTTTTGATTGAACAACGGGTAAATAAAGCCCGCACCCAACTGCGGGAGAGTCAAATGACAGTGGGGGAAATTGCAGAGTCTTTGGGATATAAAGATGTGGGCTACTTCTCCCGACAGTTTAAACATAAAGCCGGTGTGTCCCCATTGGCTTTCCGAAAACGCTATGTGGAGGAATAGAATTTGATTTAACCGCTCATTCACGCGAAGGGTCGCTACTGTTTTTGGTTTCGGGCAAACCTTCGGCCTGTCATAAGCGGTCGGCAGGTATGTTCCCGGCCCACGCAAGCGTGGACCGGGCAGCAGACAAGTTCAGGCAAGAATGCCTGATTTCCCGCAGACAAAAATGTCTGCGTTACCCGAGTTCAAAAGTGGTGATGCCGTAAATGTTGTTCCAGGGAAGTTCGGGGATGGCGCTGTGATACATGCGGGCGCATCCAAAGACTTCTTTCAGTTGATGACGCTTGGCGAGGGCACAGGCTTCCGGATTGTTTTCGGGGATATCCAAGTAGAGGGGGTGTTCTTTAGCAAAGGATGAAAGGTGCTGGAAAAGGTGGTCGGCGGTTCGGGCATCCTCAGCGAACAGGGGGCCGATTTTATAACCGTTCAGGCAGGGGCGGATGACCCCCATGCCGGTGAGTTCTGCTCCATTGAGGATTCCCAAAGCCTGTCCTCCTGCTGGCTGGGTCCACTTTTTCAAAAAGCTTTCCCGGGGGAATCCGAAGTGCTTTTGGTCAAAGGTGGCAACTTTTTCAAAGGGAAGGTCTTTCAATTCTTGTGGCTGTTCCGATGTGGGAGCGCTTTGTCCCCGGCCTTCCATCCGCAAATTCCGATGAGTGAATTGAAATCCGCCTTTGCTGTAGAAAGGCTGCATCTCAAAAACCCCGTCCATTCCGATGGCGGCTCCGGCTGCGAGGCGGTTTCGGAGAAAATCCCGTCGCCATATCCAGAAATCCCGGCCGATTCCCTGTCCGCGCAAATCGGGCCGGACGATGAAAAATCCCATAAAGCCAAAAGCTTTTCCGTAGGCCACCACGGATCCGGTGGCGATGATTTCTCCTTCACGTTCGGCACAAACAAATCCTTCCGGATCTGTTTCATAGAAAATCTCCGCATCGCGTTGACCGGGATTCCACCCTTCTTGGGCGGCCCATTCAACCGCAAGGTTTAGTTCTGCTCTGGTGGCTTGACGGTAAGTAATCATAGTAGTTTTTTGACTGGATTTACCAGATCACGGGCCGGGTGCCAACAAATTGACTGGATTTTTGTGTGAGGTTTGGAAGGGTGGGGAGATGAAATTTCTTTTATGTGTATTGATCGCGTTCGTGGAAATTGGATTTGCAGACGGACTTTCCGAAGCGTCGCCCAAGCCACTCATAAAAGACTTTATGGGTATCAACGGCCACTTTCAGTTTAAACCTCAACTCTACGCGAAGGTGTGCAGGATGGCGCGGAATTACCACAATGTAAATTGGGATGTGAAAGCACCGGGTGATGAGCTGACCTTTCCCGTATGCCCGAACGGGGTAAATTGGGTGCGGGATGTGTATGGCAAATGGGCAGCAGAAGGATTCGAAATTGACCTTTGTGTGCAGTTCGGCACTTTTAGCGAATCAAACAAAGAATATCAAAAGCTTTGGCAGGGGCAGGAAGCCTGGAGTTATGCCTACGGTTTTGAATTGGCAAAAGCCTTTGGTGCTTCAGGTGAAAGAAGAGGGGTGACTTCGATTGAAATTGGAAATGAACCGGGAAATGACTTTGATGATGGGCTCTATCAAAAAATCTTTTTGCAAATGGCGCAGGGGATTCGGGATGCGGACCCGAATTTAAAGATTGTGACCGCGACAGCACAAACGGGAGCGGCGGATAAGTATTCGAAGTCATTGGAAGAAACGTTTTCCTCTCCGGAAATGAAAGCGCATTACGATGTCATTAATTTACATGTGTACGCGACCCTGCCCAGGCAAGAAGGACGACAACCCTGGGCCCGAAGCTATCCGGAAGATCCGCAAATTGATTATTTGAAAGTGGTGGATGCGGCCATCGATTTTCGAAACCGCGAAGCACCGGATAAAGAAGTTTGGATTACCGAATTTGGTTATGACGCCTGTACACCCGAAGCGATGGACAAGCGGGAAGGCTGGGCCAAGAAATTAAACTGGGAGGGTCAGACCGAATTGCAGCAGGCGCAGTATTTGGTCCGATCTTTTTTGTGTTTTTCCGAAATGGATGTGGAACGTGCCTACCTTTATTATTTTAATGACAAAGATCAGGCTTCGGTGCACGCCGCTTCCGGCCTTACCCGAAATTTTGAACCCAAACCATCCTATTGGGCGGTGAAGCAGTTGTATGAAATTTTGGGCGACTATCGCTTTCATCGGGTGGCGTCTAAGAATTCAAAAACAGGTTACGTGTATGAATACAAACCGGACAATGAAGCGTCCCCTTGGGTATGGGTGTTGTGGTCTCCCACAGGTAGCGGAAAAGAAGCTGTATGTACGCTCCAAGGACTTGAGGGGAAAAAGATAAAAGCGTTGAGCATGGCGACATCTTCAGAAGAACCACAAGTACTAGAGATCGACGAAACGAATATGTGGATCAAGGTGGAGGAGAGTCCCATCTATTTGTTGATCTCTCCCTAATTACTGGTTGCGGTTGTCACCGTTTTTGGCCTCTTCGGTGGCGAGCAACTGATAACTGCTTTTAAAGTCGGCCGCGGCCTCCGTTCGGTTTCCGGCCTGTTCATTTACCATTCCGCGCTTTAAGTAAAAGTAGAACCACTCCGGATTCCGGCGGATGGCTTGATCCCATGCTTGCAGGGCGGCCTTGCGGTTCCCCAATTGTTCATAGGCCTCGGCACTCAGTCCGTAGAAGAGGGCTTCTTCCTTTACCAGTTTCCGTGCGGCCAGGGAGAGTTGCAAAGCCTGTTGCGGTTGTTTGTTTTTCAGGGCTTTCTGACCTTGATCATAGAGGTCATACGCGGGTGCACGGTCTTTTAAAGTGCGGGTGTAAATTCGATATTCCGCAGATCCGAGGTAGCCATCGTTGTTCAGATCTTTGAGTGAAGCCTGGTTTTGCCTGACGCGGTCAATGGATGCGGGATGTGATGCGAGCCATCCACCCGAACTGTCCATATTATCGGCGAACAATTCTTGTAGGGATACTGCGCCACTCGGATCATATCCGGTTTTCTTCATGTAGCGCATGCCATAATAATCGGCTTCGGATTCCGCATCCCGGCTGTATTTCAGCATGCCGACTCCGGCGGCCATGGAGCCGGTTTCGTACACCGCATTTTGATATTCCTCGCCTGCGGCCAGGGTGAGTCCGAGAAGTCCGGCCTGCATCCACATTCCCCGTTCCATTTGTTGGGCGGAATGGCGGGCGGCGGCATGGACGATTTCATGTCCGAGCACGGCGGCCAATTCACTTTCATTGCGGAGGGCTTCCAGCAATCCGCGGTTAATGGCAATTTTACCTCCCGGTAAAGCCCAGGCATTCCAAGAACTGTCATTTACGATGGTAAATTCATAAGGCAGGTGAGGGCGGTCACTCTCGCTTGCCAGCTTTTGGCCCACCCGGTTTACATACTGTTCCAGTTCCGCGTCGATCAGATAAGGGCCTCCTGCAAGTTGGATTTGCTGGGGGTATTCCTGAATGCCGAGTGCGATTTCCTCCTGCTCCGACATCATTTGGAATTCACTTTTGCCGGTGACAGGGTTGGTGGCGCAGCCGCTTAGCAGCAACAGGAAGGGAATGAACCCGTATAAAATCATTTTCATATGTTCAGCTTACATCATTCCCGGGAAAACTTCATCATCCTACTTGCCATTTTTGTTTCCTGGGCCAGATTGCCCTCTCAATCTTCCCAAAGGAACCTTATGCCTAAAATCTCTATTTTTATCGGTGCGATGCTTTGTTTAACTGGAATCGTCGGTTACGGCGCTTCTGATGTGAAAAGTATCACCGCGTTTATTCCTCTCTTTTTTGGCCTGCCCATTATGCTGTTTGCCTGGCTGACCCTTCGGCAACCCTCCAAAGCAAAAATCTATATGCATGTGGCAGTGACTTTGGCAATTCTTGGTTTTGTGGCATCCGCAATGAGAGTCGCAAAGTTGGAAGAATTCGGATCTGTGAAATCCTCTGCTCTTTGGTCGATGTGTATCTTGTGCTTCGTGTTGGTGGGAGCCTATGTACAATCTTTTATCAAGGCGCGAACGAATAAAGAGAGTTGATCCGGAGACCGTCCTGCTTTAGGGTTTCCGCATGCACGGACTAAATCCGATACTGGGGAAGTCGAGTCACGTAAAAGTTTTACGGGTACTTCACCGAGCCAAAGAAAAACTAAGCGGGCGTGAAATTCAGCGCCGGAGCGGGCTGAGCAACCGGGCGACCATGTTGGCCTTGGAGGAGTTGGCTTTACGCAGGGTTTTGCGGGCGGAAATCACGTCCGTGCATTATTACTATGAGCCGAATCCCAAGAGCTTTCTGTGGACGAAATCTGTACGTCCCGCCCTGGATGCCGAAGAATTGTTTTGGGATGATTTGCGCAAACTCGTCCGCCGCTCAGTGAAACCGGTGCCGGAAGCGGCCATGGTTACCGGGCGATTGGCGAGGGAAGATGATGCGGAGGACGGGGTGATCGATCTGCACTTGCTTTATGAAGGGGGGCGTCAGCGTTTGCAGGCCTACCGCTGCCTGGAGCGCCTGCGCGAAAAAGTGGATCAGCGTTATGCCTTGGATGTTGCGGTGACGTTTATGGATATGCGGAACATGGATGATCCAGAATTTCAGGTGTTGTGGAAGCGGATCGCCAGAGAAGGGGTGCTGTTGTTCGGGAAGCTGCCATAGGGAATGGCGGAGGAATGATTTCGATCATCGAACATTGAACGTCGAGCTGCCCCCGGACCTCCCCTGGCCGCCGGGGCGACCTCCGCCCTCCGCCCTCCGACCTCCGCCCCCGACCTCCGACCTCCGTCCTCCGTCCTCCGACTTCCGACCTCCGGCCTCCGGCCCCGACTTCTGCCCCATTCCTCTCTTGCCTCAGGTCTGAAATCGGATAAGGTGTCCGGATGTCGGATAAAGATTCATTTGATTTTTGGTATGCGCTCGAAAATACCCAGTTGATTCAGGGGCCTGAAAGGTCTTTGGAGACCTTTGGTGCTACCCGGATTAAGTATCACTTGATTACAGAAGTGATGGATGCGGTAAACCAGGTTCGGGTGCGGGAAGGGGTGTTAAATGCGGCCCAGCCTCAGATTTTGACCCCCAATTTCGGTCAGCAGAGTCCGATTGAAGGTTTTCAGGATGAGGAAAGCGAAGCGTTTATGCAGTGGCTCAAGCAGCACAAACCGGATTTGCGGTTTTTGCATTACGGATTCAAAATCAGCAAAACCGAAGTGAGTGAAAATATCATTCATGAAAGTCCGGAGGTGGTGGAGGGAAATGTACTCGAAGCCCTGGCCAAGGAAAAGGACGGTTTTAACGCGGTCTTGCGGGGAGTGGATCAGCCTTGGGAAGTTTGTCTGTTAAAATTGATGGTGGATTTGGTGGAGAAATCCATGCCGCACCATGTGCAGGAGTTACAGGGCCGGAATCTCCTGCCGAACCCCAATTTGGGCCAACAGGAAATCGAAGAAGATTTTGCGGCGGCGCAACGGGATCCTGCCAGGATTCCGTACCTACACAAAAAACTGCAACAGCGTCAGGTTTTCGACCAGTATCAGGACCGTTTCTTTGAACTGGTCCGTCGCAGCGGCGGATTGGGCTGACCATGGCAAAGCGGGCGATTCATCAACTTCTGGCTGGATACAGCAATGGGGATGCGATCTCCAATGAGGCCCGTACCTTGCGGAGCTGGTTTCAGAAATGGGGATTCGAAAGTGAAATTTATTGCGAAGCTTCCCGCATTTTGCCGGAGCTGAGAAAAACCTCCCGCGATGTCTCCACTTTGTTGGAGGATGTGAATGCGGATGATGTGGTGATGCTCCACTTGTCCATTGGCTCGGATGTGAATGACATCCTGCCGCAATTAAAATGTAAAACTGTGATTCGTTATCACAATGTGACCCCGGAAGGATATTTCAGGGCTTTGGATGAGCATTTGGCCGGATTGCTGGCCAAGGGAAGAGTGCAAATGAAGGCGCTGGCCGGGGTGGCGGACCTGAATTTGGCGGTGAGTTCATACAACGCATCCGAGTTAACAGAAGCGGGGTACGAGGACACCCGGGTACTGCCTTTGGCTTTGGAATTGCGCCGCTTGGATGCCAAACCGAACCGGGAAGTGATTGAAAAATACAATGACGGAAAAATCAACGTCCTGTTTGTGGGGCGCTGTGTACCCAATAAACGCTTGGAAGATCTGCTCTATGCCTTTTATTATTTGCAGAAATTTCAGACGCCGAACTGCCGGTTGATTCATGTGGGGAGCTTTGCGGGGGCCGAAGCGTATTTGGCGATGTTACAGTCGCTAAAACGGGAACTGGGCTTGGAGCATGTGAATTTTGTGGGCTCGGTGCCTGAAGCGGACCTTTGTGCGTATTATCAGGTCGCGGATCTTTTTCTGTGCATGAGTGAACATGAAGGATTCGGTATCCCGCTTTTGGAGGCGATGCAGGCGGAACTGCCGGTGATGGCGTATGCCTCCTCTGCGGTGCCTGAAACCATGGCCGGGGCCGGGTTTTTGTTTGAAGAAAAGATTTTTGATGAATTGGCGGCCTGGATTCCCCGTTTGGCGGGAGAGGGGCCGTTGCGTCAGGAGATTTTGGCCGGTCAAGGACGCCGTCTTCAGGCCTATGATGCCCAGGATATCGAAGGGACCTTGCGTGAATTGTTGAGGCCTTTGATCGGATAGAGGCCGGAGGACGGAGGACGGAAGTCGGAAGTCGGAGGCCGGAAGTCGGAGGTCGGAAGTCGGAGGTCGGAAGTCGGAGGTCGGAAGTCGGAAGTCGGAGATCGGAAGTCGGAAGTCGGAAGGCGGAGATCGGGATCAGGTCATGAAGTAGAGGTAAATTCCCAGGATCATCCCGAAAGCCAATTCGATCGCCGCGTATTGCCGCAGTTCATTTAAAGGGATGTTTTCGAGGAATCGGCCCCAGTTGGGGAAGAGTTTGAGGCTCAATCGGATGGAGGCTTTTGGGAAAAAGAGCACCCATGCGCCTTCCAAAAGTGTCCAGAGGGAAAGTCCCCGTAAAAAGGTTTCGAATATTTCCATATTTTAGTTACTCAGGTACCCGATTTAATCATTTGATTTTTGCTTCGTTTGTGCCATCTGTATTAAACGAAATTTTGATTGCCATGTAAAAAGGCAAGTTGATTTTGGGTCATTTGCCTGTATGCAAGCCCAAGCCATTCCCAGGAGTCACCAGACATGAAAGAAATTCTGTTTAAAATCATCTTTTTCCCTTTAGATTTGCTCTATGTAACCGCAGATGCCTGTATCATTACCTGGCGGATGATTAAACGCAGTTTTAAAAAACAAAAACAGCAACGTTGCCATTTCTGTCAGGGAGAGTCCAATCAGGAAGCCAACCATCCTGTAAGGTCGGTGCTGAAGTATCAGAACAAGTGGTTGGTCAAAATGCTAACGCCCTGTGTCCGCTTTAAAAAAGACGGAAAACGAACCGTCGGATTTTGTAAAAACGAAGGGTATATGACCCGTCCGCCGGTCTGGGTGCCGCTGTTGGCCTTGGGGATGATCTGTTTCTGGGTATTGGGGAGTTATGCGATTCTACGTGGTTTCTCGTCTGATCCGGATAATTTCGGTAAAAACTTTGTTTCCACTTTTGCCCCCTCCACCCTGGGTGAAGAGGAAGAGAATGTTGATTTTCTGAATCAAACCTCCGTGCGTTTGAACCCTGAGCGGGCGGAACGTTATTTCCTTTCCGGTTTAAAATATTTTGACCAGGGCAAATACCCTAACGCGCAAGTGGACTTTAAAATTGCGATTCAGGAAAATCCGACCGAAGCAAATTATCATTTCCATTTAGCGAAAGCGTATCGGATTATGGGTCAGGAAGTGAAGGCCATTGGCAGTATTGAGGATACATTGGAGTATGACCCTGAACATGTGGAAGCGATGCTTTTGCTGGCCCAATACATGGAAAACCGCGAGGACCGGGTGGAGGCATTGAAACTTGCCGCGAAAGCTTTGGAGCTGGAACCGGATAACCTGATGGCCATTCGAATGAATGCCGGTCTACTGGCCGCCACGGGAGAGAAAGAAAAAACCCGTGAGCTGATGGACAAGCTTTATGCGATGGACGGAAAAAATCCGGACACCTTGACTGTGCTCGGCCGTTTGGAAATGTCCGTTTTCCAGGATATTGAAACCGGGAAAGCCCGCTTTCAATCCGCTCTGGAAATTATGGAGGACTTTATTCCTGCAAAATTGGCGATGATTTCAATTTATGTTCAGGAAAAGAACATTCAGATGGTGGACAGCACATTGAATGAAATTTTGGTTTTGGATCCCGATAACCTGGAGGCCTTGCGCTTACAGGCGGAAATGATTCTGAACCGTTATGGCATGTCGGCGGGACTCCGTGCGTATACCCAGCTGTTAAACCGTTTCGGCGGAAACATGGCCTTGCGTTTGCGCTACGCCGAATTGCTTCTGCGTGCAGGCAAAATTTCCGAAGGGAAG
>CAKZLZ010000133.1 GCA_937127435.1 uncultured Verrucomicrobiota bacterium
AAGAGTTTCCATTTGCACATTCATATCTTCCCACCAAGCGGCTTCAGCCGTCGAGATGCTTTTGCTTATTTCCATGTAGGAGCCCGAAAAGTCGAGATTGCCCTCGAACTGCAGATCGAGGGGGTGGTCCGGTTTTGCCTCTTCGGTTGGTACTTCATCCTGAAGGGCCAGTTCTGCTCCCGTCAGAATTGACCCCCCCATAATTACCAGCACAATGGTCGCAAGAACTGCAGTGATAAGTGCGCCGATTGCCATACCGATGATGCCACTGATCCAAACTGATTTTTTCATTGGTTTTCATCCTACTATGGACGTGTCGGATTTCATCCATTTGGAAATATGTAGTACATATGACGTTCAATTGATTTCCATCCAGTTTTCGGGTGGGTCTTCAACATCCAGGAACTTCCAGCTATTTTCAGTACTCTGGATCCAATAGATAATAAACCGCTTCAATTGTTTCCCGTTGGTATCGGATTCCGTTATCTGTACTTTGGTGGCGGCTATTCCTCCGGGTGCTTCGACAAACTCAACAAACCCGACGTCAAATTTACTTTTGCTACTCTTTGATTTGAGGGTTTGTCCCCAGAGCAACAACTGTTCTTGAGATATTTTCCAGTTCACATTCCCTCCCAGCGCAGGATAATCTTTCGGCAAATCACTGGGACCGAAACCGTATTCCAGAAATAAGAGAAGACCACCTTCCTTTTGTGCTTGAGAAAGCAGTTTTTCCGTTAATTTCTGTAATGCCACCGCGTCTTCGGCGCGATCCGCAATTGCCTGATTTGTATTAAGAACGAAGGCGAGTAGAAGTGGCCAAATATATTTAAGGCTTCGGGTCATGTTTTTTCCTTACGGTTTATTATGGTGACTGGAAATAACCGACAGCCCTAAAACACAGGAGGAAACGGCTACTTCTTTAGAAGAAGTTTTGCCATCCAGCTACTCAAGGTCGAGGTAAATATGATATAAATCGTAGGCTGGGTTACAATCTCGGCAGGGTCAATCCGCCGTCGACCATAATGACTTGGCCGGTGGAGTAGGGGAAGTTGCCGGTGGCCAGAGATGCCACGGCCAGACCTATATCATCCGGAACGCCCCAGCGGGGAGTGACGGTCAACCCTTCGGAGATAAGCTTGTCGTATTTGTCGGTCACACCCGCAGTCATGTCGGTGGCGATGACGCCGGGGCGGACTTCGTAAACCGGAATACCGAACTCACCCAGGCGGGCGGCCCACAAACCGGTGGCCATGGCCAGGCCGGCTTTGGAAACACAATATTCGCCACGGTTCACGGAGACCACAGTCGCGCTGATGCTGTTCACATTAATGATGCTTCCTGTCCAATTTTCATCGGCCTGTTTCTGCTCAATCATCCAACGGGCAGCCAATTGGGTGAGGAAGTAGGGACCTTTCAAATTCACATCCATGACCCAGTCGTAGGAGTCTTCGGTGGCTTCCAGTAAGTCGGCCCGTACTTTGGGAGCGACCCCGGCGTTGTTGACCAGGACATGTAGGGCCCCAAAGGCTTCTTTGGTGGCCGCGATGATGTTCTCCCGGGCCTCGCCGTCTGAGATGTCTCCCGCACAATAGGCCACATCCGCACCACTGTCTTTGAGTTCTTTCATGACCTCGGCCACGGATTCCTCCGGGCGCACGCCGTTCAGCATGACGCTGAAGCCGTCTTTGATGAGGCATTTTACAATTCCCAGACCGATGCCCCGGGATCCGCCGGTGACGATTGCAACTTTTTTACTCATGAGTATATCCTTTGAAGATTTTTAACCACAAAAAGCACACAAAGCACAAAACAGAAGGTGCATGCAGGAATTCTGTCTTAACTTCTTTTGTGGTTTTTGTGTATTTTGTGGTTCCTGTTTTAATCAGTTTTATCGGGTTAAGTAGAATTTCAGATAGGGTTCGTTTTTGGCCAGGCGCTGCACATAAAGCGCGGCTTCCCGCATATGGTAATCGCCCCACATGCAACTTTCACCGTTGGCGATTTTGCTGCCTTCGGGAATGTAGTCCCAACCGTTGGGCAGATGGTAATTGCTGTGGAGAATTAATCCGTGGTGGTTCGGATCTTTGCTGAGGTAGGGTTCCTGCAACAAGGTGTTGAGTACTTTGAGACCGAAGTCGAAATATTTCTGACCGTCGTCACCCAAATAACGACCAAGCCGGAGCAGACCCTGACAGGCAATGGCGGCGGCGGAACTGTCGACCGGTTCATAGTCGTTGTAGGGATCGGCATCCACCTGGGTGTAATCCCCAAGTTTGTGCAGGTTCGGTGCACCGGTATCCCAGTAGGGGATGCCGTCTTTGCTGGTGTGGGCCATGTAGAAATCGCAAGTGGCCAGGGCGGCTTTGCGCATGAACCCTTCGATTTCCGCCCGTCCGCCGTAGGGGGCGAGTTCGTCGTCGCTCAAGGTGGCCAGGAATTCCAATTCCTCGGCGTACCCGGTGATACACCAGGCCAATCCGCGGGTCCAGGTGGTGAAAGGACTGAAACCCTGTTGGGAGTTGGGGGCCCGGAAGTTTCCGTCGTTGAGATTAAACAGACTTTCGTGAGCGGTGCGTCCGCGCACATCAAAGGCGTCACGTCCTTCGCCGTAAAAGAGGGTGAAGTTGGCGGTGGTGCGCGCGTGTTGTACCAGGCGGTCGAGGAGGGAGATGGCTTTGTCACCTTCTTCCATCAGGGGATGTCCCAGTTGATATCCCACAGCCAAAGAACGCAGAGAGCGGATGGTGTCGGCAAATAATGACTGCGGGCCGTTAAAGGAATAAATATATCCTTCACCATTCGCAATGTTGGTCCAGCGGCGGGCTTGAGACGCGCCGGAAAGTTTTAGTGCCAGTTCATAAAAATTGCGTTCCCACTCGTTTTCGGGAATTTTGCCTTCGTTCATCAAGCGCAATAAATTTCCGTAGGTGCTGACGTTATTGAACCCGTGGTCATGTACCCCGAAGTGGGAAACGTGCGGCGCCATATACTTGACGGTGTTGGCTTTGCCGGCTTCGAGGAAGCTGCTGTCACCGGTGGCATCGAATTGCAGGATTTCGGATCCGAACTCAAATCCCTGGGTCCACTCTGTCCAGCCGCGGGTGGTGTATTTGCCCTGGATGGTGAAAACGGGGGAACCTTTGGCGTGATCATATTCCTTTTGCAGGGTGTTGATTTTTTCGCCGGAGATTTGCCAAAAGGCATCAAGTTTGGGGAGCAGGTCTTGTGGTGTCATAAGTGAGGAGTTGGTAGTTGGGTAATAGGGAGATGAAATTTAAAAACGGTTCGCTTTGTTGAGATGGATGAGCATGAAGTCGCAGTCTTCGAGGGCTTCGTAGGTATGGTCGAGGGCCCCGTCAAATTGCAGGCTTTCCCCACAACAAATTTCATGTCGTTCTTTGGGAAGTTGGATGAGCAGTTTTCCCCGGAAGACCCAGCAGATTTCATAGTTGTCCGCATGGATTTCCGGACGGTGAATGGTGGCCCCTTTGGGGGCAGCGGCCTTGAATGCTTTCAGGTTGTTGTACTGAATACGCTGAAAGTGGAAATCGCCTGATTCGTAAGGCTGCGCGTTGGCTTTTTGGGCCGTGCGGGATTCGGCCAATGAGATCAGGTCGGTGGTATTTAAGTCGAAAACCCGGCTTAATCGGAAGAGGGTGTCCAACTCTGCGCTGGTCTGATTGCGTTCCAACTTGGAGATGACCGAAGGGGATACGCCGGATTGTTCAGACACCTCGGCCAAGGTAAGGCCGGCCCGTTTACGAAGTTCTCTAACGATGGAAAAATCAAAGCTCATAATTTCTTAAGAGCTAAAATAGCATTCATTTATGATCGTGCAAGAAATAAATGTTTGGAAATGTAGAGGTGGCTTATACGCTTCCCGTTCATTGTTATTCACTCTGACTCTATTATGGATATCTGGCGGGCTCAAGTTCCGGAGAATAGTGACTCCCCGGAACCTGAGCTGCCTGTAATCCAGCGGATGGCATCTGCAACCTTTTAGGTTTTTCTATTATGGCGTGGCGTTGAGGGGACGGGGTTGGATGCGGTTCAAATTCCGGCGTCGGGTTGCTGCCATTTGGCGACGTTCTTCAGCCGTAAGCACCCCAACTCCTTCGGTCGCGGGTCGATCCACAACTTCGGTTTTCGCTTCTTCAACCAGGCCGGAGATACTCAACCACGCCCGGATATGATTCTTTTCCACCAAGACCATTCCATTTGCAGGATCCTTTTTGATGAAAGTAACCCGCCCGAAGGTCTGGCCCTCATCTAGTAAATACACTTGATTGTCAGTGGTATCTTCCATGCCGATCCTCATGCCACCGTCAGAATTTGTGGTCACCATACTGAGCCGGAGAGATTCCGGCCCCACTGGAGTTGCAGTGGCGGTTTGTGTTTCCCCGTTGAGGGGGGCGAGGCATGCCCCCCAGAGAAAACAGAAAAACAAAAACCGCTGGTTCAGTTGATTCAATATTTTAGTCATTACCGTACACCTCTAGTTCATAGACCTTCAGGTAGAGCTGGCCCTGGGTAACGGTGAAACGAACTTTGTCTGTAGCCACCGGGGTAAAGGAGACCCAGATGTCCTGCTCGGTATTTGCGACCCCGCTTGCGACGGAGACCCAGGCGCTACCATTCCAAATCTCAACCGTGTAGTCGTCTGTGCGTTCTGTAAACTGACTGAAAAGGACCTGATCGATGGTGTAGGTGTCACCCAAATCCACTTCTATCCATTGTGGGTACCCATCCGCCTGGACGGAGAACCAACGGCTATTGGTGGTGTAGACGCCGTCGGTGAGTCGATGAGCGTCCTGGGGATTGCTGGAGGCGGTGACGGATTTGTTCAGGGCCAGGTTTTGATATTCTGGCGGAGGAGGCGCAGTTGCCTCAACCCCATACACTTCGAACTCATAGACTTTCAGGTAGAGTTGGCCCTGGGTCACGGTGAAACGAACCTTGTCCGTGGTCACCGGCGTAAACGAAACCGATATGTCCTGTTCGGTGTTTGCGGTACCGGTTGCCACAGAAACCCAGGCACTTCCATCCCAAATTTCGACTGTATAATCATCTGTTCGTTCTGTGAACTGACTGAAAACCACCTGATCGATGCTGTAGGTTCCCCCCAGATCCACTTCTACCCACTGTGGGAATCCATCAGCCTGAACGGAGAACCAGCGGCTATTGGTGGTGTAGAGGCCATCGGTGAGCCGATGGGCGTCCTGAGGATTGCTGGAGGCGGTGACAGATTTGTTCAGGGCCACATTTTGATAGTCGGGTGAGGGCGGAGGGGAATCGTCGCCATACACTTCGAATTCGTAGACCTTGAGGTAAAGTTCCCCTTGGGTGACGTTAAAGCGTACCTTGTCGGTAGCTACCGGGTTAAACGAAACCCAGATATCTTTCTCGGTGTTTGCGGTACCGCTTGCGACGGATACCCAGGCCGCGCCGTCCCAAATTTCAACCGTGTAGTCGTCGGTGCGTTCCGTAAACTGACTGAAAAGTACCTGATCGATGGTGTAGATTCCTCCCAAATCGACTTCGACCCATTGCGGATATCCGTCAGCCTGTACAGAGAACCAGCGACTGCCGGTGGTGAATTCGCCATCGGTGAGTTGATGGGCATCCTGGGGATTGCTGGAGGCGGTAACGTTTTTATTCAACGCCAAATTGCGATAGCTGCTTCCGGTTGATTTTAAAGGGATGTATACCGGTGCACCGGTTATGGTGAGCGACAGTTCTTCGGTGGACGTGGTATAGAGGGTTGAATTCCCCCAAAGATCCACAACTTCATAATCACCGGCAGCGCCGACTGGAAGTTGAACGCTGTGGGAAACGGGAAGTTTCAGAGAAGCACTTGAATCCGGTGTGGTCCATGCCACCAATTTCCGGTCCCCGCTAAAGGGTTCTTCGAAGACCACCGCGTAATCCAACGAAGAGGAAAGGGGGAGTCTTTCTACAAATTGATATCCATCCAGCTCGGTGGTAAGAACCTGCGCCGCCGTAAGGGTTGGCCGGGGCGTGAGGTCGTTGTTGAATACCCCCCAACCCGGATCTGTAAGTTCATACCAAATCGAAATACGGATGTCCGACATGGCGTCCACCAGATTCTGACGAACGAATTGCCAGGCTTGTACCGTTTCCGCTTCCGCAGTACTGAAGCCCCTTTGAGTGAGCCAGTTTTCCGAGTAACCCACTTCCGAATTTATAATGGGCATGGTACTGGCCCCATTGGAATCAAGTATTTGGCGGATTACAGGATACCCGTTTTCCATGGCCAATTCCGGCCACCCGAAACCGTAGGGGTGAACGGAAATACCGTCGATACCCGATGTCAACAGACCGACCTCCACGCAGCGTTCAAACCAGCTGAAGGATTGTGACCATAAAGCGGAAACGGAGCCCGCAACAATGCGGCAGTTTGCGTCCGCAGCTTTCATCGCCGGAGCGGCCACCTTTACCAGCGCCGTATATTCTTCAGCCATTTCATCTGTGTTGCTTTTATTTTCAGCATTCTCATGCCAAAAGGAACGAAGATTTGGTTCATTCCAGATTTCCCAAATGATATCTTTTCCTTGATATCTTTGCACGAGATCTGCGGCAAATCCGGCAAAGGCTTGTCTTCCGGGTTCGGTAACAATAGCCCGGTCCCAAATGTCTTCATACAGGCGGTTGTTCCATACGATGGTGATGACCATGGAAAATCCCCGGGATTCCATATCCTGTATCCAGCTGTCTGTCTCGGTCCAGTCGTATACCCCGATTTGTGATTCGATGGTTGACCAGTAGATTCCTTTTCGTGCGGTTCCGGCACCACTCGTCGTCGCGGCATTTAATGTGGCGGTGCTCATGTCCCCATTCTTAAATTGCAGACCGGTGCTTTGGGGAAAACTTCTTTCCGGAAGGGGGGTGGCGAATACAGCAACCCAGGGTAAACAACAACAGGCTATGATCCATTGAATCATTCGGTGGGAATAAGCAGTACGTGATTTCATGGGAACTCCTTTTTTTATGACAGTACGTTTATGGGAATACTAGAGTTATATCTAATAAGTTAAATTATATGTATATACAAAGTAACCTGTCAAGGGGAATAGTCGAAAGCGCCAGGATAGGGGCAAGGATTCGGGTGTGCGGAAAAATGAAATATATCTGATAAATAACGTAAATACTTAGTATATTAAGGAATATATGGTCAGATCATCTGAATCGTACGATTACGAAAAATGAACAAAAAATATTTTAAAATATTTCGGGAGCTCCGTTATTTCAGAGGGCAAATCTATAAAAACACTTTTAATGTATATACGAATGTTTTTAAGGGGTATGCCTGGATTTTGAAGGTTTCCGTGGGCAGGCGATTCCTTCTTTTCAGAAAAAACGGTCCTAATAATTTGCCCAAAGAATAACCATCGGCATCAAGAGGACGGCCGCAAGGATGGCATTATGTTCACGTTGTTTGTGCCAGTTGATTTCCGCAGATCCATAAACGCCGGAGCCATCATCTTCGGGTTTCCGATGAATGAATTTTGCTTGGATATGAGACCAAATCGCGACCGCAACTGTGCGGACCCACAACAAGCTCAATACAGTTTGGAAGGCCCCCCAAGACTGTTTGGGTGCAAAGAATAAACTTCCGCATGCGACCGTGCCCGCAAGCACAAACAGTTTGAATGTGTTGTCTAAAAGCCATTCCGAGAGAATCAGAAATCCGGTGTCACTGCACATCCAGGGCTTCTCTTTGAAAAACCTGCTTTTTGTGAGAAGGTTTTTTAAGGGGCGGAATCTTCTACTCCAAAAGGCAATGGAAATAACGGTGCCGCCGAGAGCCAGAAGTGACAACATGAAAACCACAAGCCACCACATTTTATGGAACCGAAACTTTGGGTTGTGTCGACGCAACCTTGTTCAAATTTGGAATAAGCAACCGGGTTCCGGTCTGAAGTTTTTTGGCGGATGAAATCTGTTGTTTGTTATGTTCGAGCAAAGTCGTGTAAAGTGTACCCGTGCCGTAATATTGTTTGGAGATCGACCAGAGGGTCTCGCCTTCACTTACCATGTGCCGGGCGTCTTCGGGGGCATGGTGAATCCGGATGCTTGCTCGATGTACGGTGGTGGGGCAGTTGTGGGGTGAAGCTTGTAACCCCTGATGATTTAAGCTGTATGACCCGTTTTGAAGCAATGGATTCCCTTCAATCTCCGGGTCGGTGGAAATGCGGAAGTCTTTTTCGTAGGCTTCGCCAGGTTGCAGGACTTTCACCGTGCTTATAAAGCAGCCGCCACAAACAAATGTGGTGATAGGGACCCGTGGGGGGGATTTGCCGTTTGAATCCAATAAGTAGGGGCTTGAAAGAGAACGGAGATGAAGTCCCAGAGGTCCTTCTCCACGATTATGAAATACGATGGTGCCGGTGATCGTTTCCCCATAGCGCCATTGGTTTTTGGCGGGGCGGATCTCAATCTCTACCGGTTGGGGATCCGTTTCGGGAACAAAAAATGGATCTGTAAATTCGATACCATCATCACCTGGACTTTGGCACCCGGAAAACATCAAAGGGGTGATGAGCAGGAGTGCAGAGATGATGATGGTTTTCATGTAGGGGAGAGGCTCAGGTGGTTTGATTCTCACGCAGGTGATCAATTTCTGCCAGCATGTCCCGAACCTTGTCACACTCTTTGATGCCGTCAATTCGCAAGAGAGATTGGGCTGAACCTCCGGTGGTGTTCATTTGAAGCGCTTTTATCCCGTATTTTTCCATTCGGGAATCCTCGATAATCGAGAAATCGATAACGGCTCTAAAGTGAATTTTCCGATCCACTTTCATCAAGGCGGTTTGTTTGGTGATCCTGAGAAATGCTCCTTCCACAGTGAGGGTTTGAGAGTCGGCAATTTTCCTGGCTTTTGAATGACTGCAAATAAAATAGGCGGTCAGGGCAATGGAAGTGGAAAGGAGCAGGCCAAAAAATGCCCCGGTGAGTAACAGCTGTATGAGATGCAGGGGGCCGTCGACTTTGCCATTCTCAATGCTTTCGAGCGGGATGATGACCCCGAATAAGATTCCAAATATGGAGAGGCCCCAAAGCCACTGTTGCAGCCAGGTTTTTCGAAAATACTTCCGCAAACCTTCGCGATCGATTTCAATCTGAATTGTGTGGGGGTGTTCGTCTTTCATTTTTGGAATTCCGGCGGCCGATTTTATAAATTGTCGAGATAGGGGGTGATTGCCGCGGCCCAAGAGGGTTCAATTCGAAGTGTCTCTGCTAAATATTCGCGGCTTTTTTGCGTATCTCCCTTATGATAATAGGCCAATCCCAGATAATAATTTCCCGAGGGACTGAGAGGCTTTTCGGAAATGATTTCTTCACATTTTGAGATCAAGGCTTCCAGCTGGTTGGATTCGAGAAGTCCGTTCAGTTCGTTGTTTAAACTGTGTTCATCATATCCGGGTACCGCCAAAGCCTGCATTCTGTTTAAGGATTTCTTCGTCAGGTAAAGATTTAAGGCAATGGAAGCCGCCAAGGTGAGAACCGAGAAGAAACATAAAAAATAGATGCCGTTACGGATTTGGCGAAGCTGTTTTTCGGGATTCATGATCTTCAGTGGTTTATTTATACCCGTGGGTTATTCTCCACAAGCCTTGGTAAAGGCGATGAGCTGATCAAGTTTTTGCTTGGCTGCGCCGGAGTCGATGGATTCGGTGGCTTTGCTGACGCCTTCCGCGAGGTTTGCTGCTTTGCCGCCTGCATAAATAGCAGCTCCGGCATTGAGGAGGACGATGTCGCGTTTGGCTCCGCTTTCTCCTTCGAGAATATTGCGGGTGATGGTGGCATTGGCTTCGGGATCTCCGCCCTTGAGGTCCTCGATTTTACTTATGGGAAAACCGAAATCTTGCGGGTGAACGTGATACAGTTCGACTTTCCCGTTCCGGACTTCGCCCACGGTGGTGCTGGCAGTGTTGGTGATTTCATCGAGTCCGTCGTCTCCGTGGACAACCAACAAATGTTGGGTTCCCAGGTTGGCCAGGGCGTCGGCAATCAGTACAACCATGTCCTTGTTGAATACCCCCAGGACCCCGCGACGGGTGCTGGCGGGATTGCTGATGGGTCCCAGGACATTAAACAGCGTGCGGATGCCGATTTCGCGGCGGGGACCGACGGCGTGTTTCATGGCCGGGTGCAGGGAAGGGGCGAACAAAAAGGCCAATCCGACTTCTTCAAGGCAAGCGCCCATTTGGTCGGGGGTGATGGCAATGTTGACTCCCAGAGAAGTGAGCACATCCGCGGATCCACTTAAGCTGGAGACATTGCGGTTGCCGTGTTTGGCGACGGGAACGCCTGCACCGGCGGTGACGAAAGCTGCGGTGGTCGAAATGTTAAAAGTGTTCAGTCCATCTCCTCCGGTGCCACAGGTATCGACCGCATCGGGATGAATCGAGGTGACCGGGGTGAAGGCCTCGCGCATGGCTTTGGCTGCACCGGCCACCACTTCGGGCGTTTCTCCGCGCAGGCGGAGGGCGGTCAAAAAAGAAGCGATCTGCGCCGGGGTGGCTTCTCCCTTCATAATGAGGGTGAGGGCTTCGTAGGCGTCCTGCTGGCTGAGGTCGCGTCCTTCGATCAGATGTTGGATAAATTGTTTCATAGGTATTTGAGAATTAGGAAATGAGGAATTTGGGAAATGGGGTGGCTGTTACGGGATTCAGGTTAAGTTATATTTTTGGCATTCTTCAAAGGCATAACGGTCAGTGCAACCGGCGACATAATCACAAACTGTACGGTGAAGGCCTTCAGTTTCGAGACGTTTTTTGGCTTTTTCCCCCAAGTCGTCGGGATGTTCCAAATAGTGTTCGAAAAGCCGGGTCATCAGGCGGACCGCATCATCTCCGGCATTGGCGACTTCAGGATGAAAGTACATTTTTTCAAACAGAAAGCTTCGATAGGGTTTGAGTAAGGCTTTGAATTCGGGGCTGAAGGCCACCAGGCGGTCGGGGGCGTTCATGACCTCGCTGATATTTTGCGGATTCCATTCGGTTAACAATTTTTCGGAACGGGTCAGTACATCCTCTACCTGCAGTGTGAACAACATGCGGACCGTGCTGTAACGCAAGCGGCTGGAGGGTGTTTGGGGATAGAGTTCGTTGACCCGTTCTTCGGCCATTCGCCAGAGTTCGATTTCACGAAGCTGATCCAGGGTAATGAGTCCGGCATCCAAACCGTCTTCGGCGTCGTGGGCGTGATAAGAAATGTCGTCGGCCACATCCGCAATCTGTCCTTCGACCATTTGCCAGGGGCCGATGGGAAATCCGTCCAGTTCGGCACCGGGTTCGCGACTGAGATGCTTGCAGAGTCCGGAGCGGACCTCCCATGTCAGGTTGAGTCCGTTAAATTCGGGATAGGTTTCTTCCAGTTCTTCTACCCAGCGCAAACTCTGAATATTGTGGTCGAACCCGCCGTGTGCCTGCATCAGAAGATCCAGAGCCCGTTCTCCGCTATGACCGAAAGGACTGTGGCCAATATCGTGGGCCAGAGAGATGGCGGCGGACAGGTCTTCGTTGACCTTGAGGGCACGGGCGAGGGTGCGTGCCACCTGGGTCATTTCCATGGTATGGGTGAGGCGGGTACGGTAATGATCCTGGGTGCCGATCACAAAAACCTGGGTTTTATATTCCAGGCGGCGGAAACAGCGGCTGTTCACAATCCGGTCGCAGTCCCGTTGAAAATCCGCACGGCGGGAAGCTTTGGCCTCGGCGAATTTCCGTCCCCGGGATTCCGCACTGTAGGCGGCATAGGGGGCAAGAGTTTGTTTTTCAAGCGTTTCTCTGTCTGCACGTGATTCAATCATAGTGCTTCTTTAACCCAAAGGCCTGCCAGGGTCATCTAAATAATGAGGAAAGGATAAATGGGAAGGAATCACAGATAAGCAATAAAAGCTTTGGGTTCTGGATTTTTAACCCCTGATGAACACTGAGCCACACTGATGTTCGGTTGATGTTTCGCAGGGTTTGCATATGGGAACTTATATGTGTGAATCGGTGTTCATCAGTGGTTTGAATTATTTTTCTATACTTAAACCGTCAACAGCCCGTTCCCCCTTCTTCTTTAATCCCTTTCCTGAATTTTTGCCTTGGACAAAATGAATAAGCGGTGTTAGATTAATTATATGTTACAGATACGTTTTCTCTCCCGCTTCGTACACTGCGGGATTCGGGGTTTATTTACAGGGGTGCTATTATTTGGCGCGGTCCGCCTGGGTGCACAAACAGACATCGGGAAGTTTAAAGTGCCGGATATTGATGAAAACGGGGTGATGGTTTCGTTAATGACCGGAGAAAGCGCCAAGATGTATCCAACCAAGCCCATGGAAATTACGAATTTGACCATGGATTTCTTTGAGGAAGACGGAAAAACGGTTAAACTCAAAATCACTTCTCCCTTCTGTAATTACGACTCCAAAACCAATTCGGCCACTTCGGAAAACAAGGTGAAAATTGAAGGCCCTCAATATACCATTACCGGGGAAGGGTATGTGTTTGAAGCCTCTTACAGCCGCCTGGAAATTCAGAAAGATGTCAAAGTGGTTTTGAAAAATCTTAATTTAAAAACAGCCAAATCCGGAAAAGATACCCCATGAAAAAAACGTCGATATGTTTTATTTTCAGTTTCCTCGTGATGAGCAGCTTTCTGCAAATGCCATTGAAGGCACAAGCGGATGAAGTGGCGGAAGAGCGAATTACCGAAATCACCAGTGACAAATTGTTCTTTGACTACGAAGGGAAGAAAGCCATTTTCACCGGAAATGTGGTGGTCACAGATCCGGATCTGCAGTTGACAGGGGATCAATTGATCGTGACCATGACGGCGGACGATGAAATTGAGAAGCTGGAAGCGGAAGGCAATGTGGAAATTAAAATGGAAGGGATGCACAGCCGTTCCGGCAAAGCCGTATATTTGCTCACAGAAAGCAAAGTTATTTTGACCGATGGACCGCAAGTGTCACGGGAAGGATCGGTGATGACCGCGGAAAAAATTACCTACTGGCGGATTGAAAACCGGATTGAAGCGTTCCCCCGGGCGCGGGTGATCATGTTCAGGGAGCAGGAATAGTGAGTGTAGACGCACAGGAACAAACGATCAGCCACCAGGTGACGCCGGCAAAGGGTTCGGTGTCTCCGGTGATCCGCACCGAGGGCCTGGTCAAAATTTACAATGGCAAACGGGTTGTGAACCAGGTGGACATCAATGTAAACCGCCACGAAATCGTGGGCTTGCTGGGAGCCAATGGTGCGGGGAAAACCACATCGTTTTATATGATTACCGGTTTGATTCAGCCCAACGAGGGCAAAGTGTTTTTTGATGATACGGAAATCACCAAAATGCCGATGTTTGAACGGGCGCGTTTGGGGATGGGGTATTTGGCACAGGAGCCCTCCATTTTCCGCCGTTTGACCGTGGAGGACAATATTAAAGCGATTCTGGAGACGCTTCCTTTAAGCCGCGGGGCCCAGAAAGAACGCCTGAAAAAACTGTTGGATGATTTAAAGATTACCAAACTTTCCAATCAGAAAGCCTTTACCTTGAGTGGAGGGGAACGGCGCCGTTTGGAGATTGCCAGAGCGTTGGTGACAGAACCTGCGGTTTTGTTACTTGACGAACCCTTCAGTGGGGTCGACCCTAAATCTGTGCACGACGTACAGGAAATCATTTTAGAACTTAAAGAACGCGGGTTGGGCGTTTTGATCACCGACCACAATGTACGCGAAACCCTGACCGTGACCGACCGTTCTTATATTATTTTTGAAGGCAAAGTTTTACGGGAAGGAACCCGTGATTTTCTTATTAATGACCCCGTGAGCCGCGATCTGTATCTAGGAGAGCGGTTCTCGATGTAATGAAACCAAAAAACCGAGGATGAAATATGAACATCACTGTTACTTGCAGACACATGGAAACAAGTGCCGCACTGCGTGACCACGCAACCAGCCGCATAGAGGAGTCGTTAGGAGAATTCCCGAGGGTGGAGGATGTGCATGTGATTCTCGATGTGCAACGCAAGATCAATCATGTGGCGGAAGTGGTGGTGAAAGCCCGTAATCATGTTCATGCGGAAGCAACCGAAACCACGTCGGATATGTATGCCAGTATTGATGCGGCCGTGGACAAGGTTCACCGCCAGTTGCGCAAATTCCGGGACAAGGCGCAAGACCATAAACATATCGTGGGGCTGGGTGAGACCGAAGCCGGCGTAAAATAATGAACAAAGTGGCCGCTCCGGTTACAGTTGGCAGTTTCTATGAAAATGCCCGGACCCTGATGCAACTTTCGTTGCTGTCAGGGGCTGACTATATGGACAGGGTGATTCCTGAAGAAGCGATCAACCGTCCGGGGCTGGCTTTAGCTGATTTTTTTCAGTATTTTGCGGAAAAACGGATTCAGGTATTTGGTCTGGCGGAAATGACCTACCTGAAATCACTGGGAAAGGATGAACGGGAAAAACGACTGGAGAATCTGTTTAAACAGTCTATTCCCTGTGTGATTCTGACCCGCAACCGGAATATGATTCCGGAAATGGAACGGATGTCGGCAAAGTATAAAATACCGATTTTCCGAACGCCATTGATCACCAGCCGGTTTATCAACCTGGCAACTGTCGCCATGGAAAATCTGGTGGCGCCCCATTTGAAGTTCGTTGGCACCATGATGGACGTCATGGGGATCGGGGTCTTGATTGAGGGTCAGCCCGGAATTGGGAAAAGTGAAGCCGCTTTGGGATTAATTGAGCGCGGCTTCAGTTTGGTGGCGGATGATTTAACCGTGATTCACCGTGATTCCCATTCCCGGTTAATCTGCACATCCAGTGAATTAACCCGTTACCATATGGAAATCAGAGGGCTGGGAATTATTCATGTTCCCAGTATCTTCGGGATGGCTTCGGTGAGTTTAGAAAAGCGTTTGGACATGATTGTTTCCCTGTATCCGGTGGATCCCACCAAAGAGGGCGACCGCTCCGGATTGGACAAAAAGACCCGGAAAATTCTTGACATAGACGTGTCCCTCGTAGAGTTACCCGTCGCTCCCGGCAGGGATATGGCAGGGGTGGTTGAAGTCGCGGCCATGAACCAAAAACTATCGTATTTGGGTCATGATGCGGCCAAAGAGTTTGACCAGAATCTTATCAGAACCCTGCAAAAACGTCGGACCATGAGTCTTCCGTCTATTTAAAAGGTTTATCCAATGTCCACTCAAACCCACAGCAAAGAATTTACCATCCAAAATGAATACGGACTGCATGCCCGTCCGGCAGCGCTGTTTGTTAAATGCGCCAGTGAATTCGATGCCTTGGTCATGGTCGAGAAAGACGGGATGAAAGTGTCGGGTAAAAGTATTATGGGGCTTCTGACCTTGGAAGGGCATGAAGGATCCACCCTGTTGGTCGAGGCAAGTGGCGCCCAGGCTGAAGAGGTGATGGCTGCACTGGCTGCCCTGATCGAATCGAATTTTGGCGAATAAAGCAGAAGGCCCCGGGTTCGGCACTTTGAGGGCTGGGTGTAGAAAAATTGGAAGCGCGAAAGGTGTTTTTTTTATTTTTCTTAAAAAATCGCCCTTTTTTAACATTTATTTCTTTTCACTTGGTCATTGCTTTCCCAGCTAGAAGCTATAACTATTCATTTATCCTATGAGAAATCTTATATCTCACTGGTTCAGTTTTTTCCCTTCTTGTGGCATCGAGGGAAGGGCTGATGTAAAAGATCGATGATGCCTTTGGAAGTACTTAAGAGATGATTAATATATACGTGGGCAACTTGCCCTACTCCATGACTGATGGAGAACTTGAAGATCTGTTCACCGAATTCGGTGCAGTTCAATCCGCAAAAGTGATTTTTGACCGTGATACCCAGCGCTCCAAAGGCTTTGGTTTCGTGGAAATGGAAGACAACGAAGCTGGACAGACCGCAATTGACCAAATGAATGATCACCCTGTCGAAGGACGCCCCTTGCGCGTCAACGAAGCACGCCCCCGTGAAGAACGTGGCGGCGGCGGCGGATTCGGCGGTGGACGTGGCGGCGGCGGCGGCGGTGGATTCCGCGGCGGCGATCGTCGTGGTGGTGGTGGTGGCGGCCGTGGCGGTGATCGTCGTGGCGGCGGAAGCTTCCGCTAATCCCACACTTCCGATTTTCGGAAGTAATACAAAAGCCTTTTCCGGTTTCCGGAAAAGGCTTTTTTTTGTTCCTATTTTCTTCGGAGTCTTTTAGAGATCTTCCTATGAGAATCCCATCCCTTATGTTGGCCTTTGCTTTTTTCGCGCTGGGTGGCTGGTTGTTCTACTCGGTTCCCCGGTTTGCTGAGATCTACTCCGATTTGTTTTCGGAGGATGTGACCCTTCCGGTCCTGACCCAATTTATACTGAATATGGCCCCCTGGGGATGGGGGATCCTGTGTGGGGGTTGCGCCTTACTGGTACTGGGAAAAGATCTTGCCGCGCCCCTTCGTAAATTTCCCCTTTGGCCATTCTTTATTGCACTTTTGCTGGTGATCGGGTTCGTGGCCGTGGCCCTTTTTCTGCCCTTGACGGTCATTTATGAAGAACTGTAAGGCCAAAGGTTTCCGGAGTTGAAGTCAATCGGTTGTCTCTCTTGTTTCTGTGGTGATTTTTCCCGGGTACACCCAAAGTTCACTGTGACTTAAAGTTTTGATTTGTGCATTTTTGAAGTCCCGAAGAGGCTTGTGAGATTTCAGTAAAGTTGAATCTCAGTCTTGCACCGCGCATGTTCTGTGTCATGATCACCGGATGATGAATTCTCAATATTTCTCTTTTCGCCGGGTGATGGCGTTCTTTTTCACTTCTGCTTTTTGTCTGTCTTGTCTCTCTTGCCGGGCGGAAGAGGCTTATCCTGATTTACTTCCGATTGGTGAAATCCGTGGAAAAGTTTCTGACCAGGGGGATGCCACCAAGTTTCGTGCCCGCTTAAATAAAGAAAGTGTGGTCGTAAGAGGTATGGTCCATCAAATCTTGAGATGGCGGACCCAGAAGGGAGACGATGTATACGGCATTTTTATTCAAAATCTGCCGGCAGACGCAGATGGGGATCCGGACAGTTCGGATGGTCTCTTTGTCTATATGGGAAGAACCCCGGCTTTGCCCATGTTGCCTCAGGGAAATTATGATGCGAAAGTGGGGGATCTGTTGACGCTGAGGGGCATCGTGAACGAGCGTTATAGCCAAACCGAGTTTTCAGAGGCAAAAGTTCTTGAGGTCGTTACGGGAGGAGATTTGGAGAAGTCGCTTCCGCCGGTGGATCTTGATTTACCCCTGCGGATCAGCGAACGGAACCGCATGCTGGAAAAACGGGAAGGCATGCGGGTACGTTTTCCCGCCGGTGCGGTGGCTGTAAGTGGATCCCATCCGCAATACCGCACTTGGGACAGTCAAATTTGGGTGATCCCTCCCGGTCATCCCGCCGCCGGCCGGGAAGATGCCCATGCGCGACGTCTTTACCGTCCGGCCCATCCTTTGAGTACCATTCCGGAAGAGCTTAAAAATGATGGTAACGGCGACCATTTGGTTCTGGGAAGTTTGGGGTTGGTGGAACGCTTGCAGGATCGTGATCAAGCGTTGCCAGCCTTGCATGCGGGCAGCACTTTTTCCGATGCCATTGTCGGGGGAATTCACTACAGTTGGGGCGAGTATCTGTTACAGGCCTCTTCAATTCCTGAAGTGGAGAGTTATGTGGAAGTGGTTCGACCTTTTCCGGAAGTCGACCCGGATCAGCCCAACCTGCGGATCGCAGCCTACAATGTTGAAAATCTGTATGATTTCAAAAATGATCCTTTTGATGACTGTGACTTTCAGGATGATCAGGGATGTCCGGGTAGCCGATTCCCGCTTAACTATGTATCGGAGTCGGATGAAATTTTTCAGGCCAGGGTCGATAAAATTGCCCGGCAAATTGTTGAAGACCTGCATTCTCCGGACATCCTCATGATTCAGGAAGCGGAAGATCAGGATATCGGTAAGATGGTGAACGGCCGGATGCTGTATGGGGACAAGAACCATGCAGACGGACAAATTGACTCTCTTCAGGAAGTGGCCATTGCGATAGTGGCGCTGGGCGGACCTGAATATGAAGTGCTGGTGGACCGTGACGGGGCGGATGGCCGCGGAATTATCTGTGCCTGGATGGTGCAAACGCATCTTCAACCGGTGGAGCCGGGGGATACCTTTCCGTTAATGGGAGAAAAACCTGAGTTGCCTTCCGGCCGGGTGTGGCTGCCCTTATGTAAGGAGGTCTCCAATCCCAAAGCCTTTAATGCGGTTTTTGAAGGCACGCCGGACAATGCTTCGGAAATGACCGCAGTTTTCTCCCGTCCGGTACAGGTCTTGTTGTTGGAAGATGTCCGCAACGGAAAAAAGATTTGGTTGCAAAACAATCACTTCAGTTCCGGACCCGACCGTCGGGTGGACCGGCGCAAAGCCCAGGCGGCAGTGAATGCAGAATTAAGTCAGTTGATTCGAACTCTGGATCCGCAGGCCATATTGTTAGTGGGAGGAGATTTGAATGTCTTTCCCCGCCCGGATGATCCCCTGGATCCGCCCTCCGATCAGTTGGGCCCCCTGTATGATGCCCAGCTGTTTAACGTGGCAGACCGGATCATGAAGGAAGATCCTGCCCGGGGATACAGTTATATTTATCAGGGAACGGCCAATATATTGGATCACTTCTTTTTGTCTGAAGCGGCCAAGAGCCGTTTGGCATTTGCGGCGTATCTGAAACTGAACGCAGGTTCTCCGGAAGGCTTTCCGGATGCACCGCCTCTGCGGGCCAGTGACCATGATCCGCTCCTGATTGAATTGAAGTGGTGAGTGAAGGCGGGGGACGCAGATTCCCGGTTTGCGATACCGGATGTGAGATCTGACACTTCAGATTTTGCTTATCAAATGGCAACCACCCGGATCCGCTTTGCGATTTCGGCGGATACCGGTAAGGGACTGGATTGTTCAGGAATTTGAAGTAGAAATATACCGGTAACAGCATCAATTTTTTGAAGTTCAAATGTTTGGCCCGGGCGCAATTGATTCTTTGCAATCCAATCCAAGAAAGCTGGATCCTGATCATCGACCCGACTGATTTCATATTGGCCGGCATGCATTTCATTCAGTAGGGAGCAGGCATTGGCTGGCAGATCCGCCCCGGATGCGGGAATGGGATCGCCATGGGGATCGGTACTGGGATATCCGAGCATTTCATCCATGCGGTCCAGAAAGCGATCTGAAACCACATGTTCTAAAGCTTCGGCATCTTCATGAACTTCCGACCAATCCATTTTCATCACATCGACCAAAAAAGATTCGATGATCCGGTGCCTCCGTAAAACCTGAAGGGCTTGTTTTCTCCCTTTCTCAGTTAGTTTCACCCCCGAACGCAACTTGTAATGTACGAGACCTTTTTTGTCCAAACCCCGAATCATGGTGGTGACGGTACCAGCCGTTACCCCCATTTCATTCGCAAGTTCGCCTAAACGAACCAAAGAATCATCCGGATTTCGTTCGGTCAGGTGGCAGATGGTTTTTAAATAGTTTTCGGTAGTGGAACTGGGCATGGCTGTGCATTCTCTGATTTACTAAAGCAGGGAAGGGTGGGGCTGAAGGAATTGAACGAATTGAATTTTAAACTTTTACTCATCAAAGTCAGGTATTCAATCACTGATTTATTCAAGTTTAGAAACCGTGGGCTCTACATGTACTTGAGCGGCCTTTTCATAGGATGATTTATGCCTATATTTCCTATGGATATGATAATCATGGAGGACTTTTCAGGACATAAACTTAAAGTATTCACTTAATAAGTTTAAATAAAGGGGTGGTATTTAACTCCTTTTCAAAATTTGCTCCTCTAAAATTTTTTTGCGTTTTTTTTGTCAATCAACTTGCCATTTAGATACCAAATAGGATATGTGATGTCTCCTATGCTTTTTGTAGCTCACAATGTTCGTTTTCCTTTCCCACTCTGGAGGCGTAAATGACAACCGGTTTAATGATTGCTGCCGTGTTTATGGCTTTGCTCGGCATTGTCCTTGGTGTCGTGCTGGCGGTTGCCTCGAAGAAGCTTGCAGTGGAGGAAGATCCCCGCATTGATGAAGTCGAAGAAATGCTTCCCCATGCAAATTGCGGCGCCTGTGGATTTCCCGGATGCCGTCCTTTTGCAGAAGCGCTGGTGAAAGGGGATGTGCCTCCTTCCAAATGTACCGTGAGCTCTAAAGAAGGGGTGGCTGCACTTGCTGCCTTTCTCGGGGTGGATGCGGGTTCGTCTGAGAAAGTGGTTGCGCGCCTGGCTTGTGCCGGAGGCAAAAACGTGGCCCGGTTTAAAGCCGCGTATACAGGTCAACCTTCCTGCCGTGCCGCCGTGGCCGCGGGTGGCGGTGGAAAAGCCTGTGCCTGGGGATGCCTGGGTTTAGCCGATTGTGAGGTTTCCTGTACCTTTGATGCCATCCATATGAATGAACAGGGATTGCCCGTGGTGGATGAAGACAAGTGTGTGGCCTGCAATGATTGTGTGTTGGCCTGCCCATTGGATTTGTTTTCATTGATGCCGGTCAGCCAAAAATTATTTGTGGCCTGTAAAAGTTTGGCCGAAGGGGATCAGGCCCTTTCCGAATGTGAAGTGGCGTGTACCGCGTGCGGACGCTGTGCGGCGGATGCACCGGGTTTGGTCAGTATTGAACAGAATTTGGCCAGGGTTGATTACAGCAAAAATTCTTTGGCAACCCGTTTTCCCATCGAACGCTGTCCCACCGGCGCGATCGTTTGGATCGAAGATCAAAAATTTCACAAAGGCGCGGCCGCGAAGAAAATCATTCGCAAAGAACCGTTGCCCATCATTTCAGAACCGAACCCCTAAGGGAATAAACTATGAGTAAATCAACTGAGCCCACCGCCAAATACCCCGGCATCCCAGAAGCCATGGACGGCAATACTGCTGTCATTATGTGTGAACGCGAATCCAGCGACGCCGCGGGTGCCTATCCGATTACCCCCTCCACACAAATGGGCGAATATTGGGCCGAACAGGCCGGGGCAGGACATATTAATGTTTCCGGTCGTCCTTTGATCTTTGTTGAACCCGAAGGGGAACACGCGGCTGCGGGTGTGACCGCGGGGATGTCGATGACCGGTTTGCGGGCGTCCAACTTTTCTTCAGGACAGGGAATCGCCTATATGCATGAGTCACTGTACGGTGCGGTGGGCAAACGCCTGCCCTACATTTTGAATGTGGGTTGTCGCGCCCTGACCAAATCCACTTTGAATGTGCATGCCGGTCATGATGATTATCATTTGATGGATGACACCGGCTTTTTCCAGGTGATGGCTAAAAGCGCCCAGGAAGCGGCTGACTTGAATTTAATCTCCCGCAAAATTGCGGAATTGACGCTTACTCCCGGGGCTGTGGGGCAGGACGGATTCCTGACCACCCACTTGATTGAAACGTTAAAAGTACCTGAGCGCGATTTGATCGAAGAGTTTTTGGGGCATCCGGAAGATCTGATTGACACCCCCACTGCGGCCCAGCGCATGATGTACGGCGCCAAACGCCGCCGGGTACCCGAACTGTGGGACGTGGACAATCCGGTGGTCGCCGGTTGTGTGCAAAATCAGGATGCCTACATGCAATCCGTGGCGGCGCAACGTCCTTATTTCTTTGACCATATCCGTGAATTCACAGATTTGTGCATGAAAGAATACGGTGAACTGACCGGCCGTGAATACGCCCGGGTGAGTCAGTACCGGGCGGAAGATGCCGAATATTTGATTTTGGGGCAGGGGTCCGTGGTCGGCACCTCCGAAGCGGTGGTGGATTACCTTCGTGAAACCCGCGGATTGAAAGTGGGTGTGGTCAACCTGACGATGTGGCGTCCGTTCCCCAGTGATTTGATTGGAAAAATCATTCAGGGCCGCAAAGGCGTGGTGGTACTGGAACGTACCGATCAGCCTTTGGCCGAAGATTTGCCGGTGATCCGCGAAATCCGCGCCACCGTAAGCAAATGTCTGGAAAACGGCATGCAGAAAGAACCGGTATATCCGCATTATCCCACCTACAAAAAACTCAGCGATGCGCCGGTTCTCTATTCCGGATGTTTCGGCATGGGAAGCCGTGATTTGCAACCGGAAGGCGTCATTGGCGCAGTGGAAAATATGCTGCCGGATGGCGGACACCGCAAATTCTTCTATCTGTCTATTGATTTTGTGCGTGATCAGGGGGCGACGCCGAAGCAGGAAATCCATATGCAGCAGATCCGGGAAGGCTATCCGGATGTAAAAAATCTTGCCATCAAAGGATCCGAAAATCCTGACCTGTTGCCGAAAGGCGCGATCACCGTACGGATGCATTCCGTGGGCGGATGGGGTGCGATCACCACCGGGAAAAACCTGGCGATTACCCTGAACCATCTTTTGGGATATGATATCAAAGCGAACCCGAAATACGGTTCGGAAAAGAAAGGTCAACCGACCACATATTATCTTTCCGCCGCGCCGGAGCCGATTAAGATCAACTGCGAATACAACTATGTGGACGTGGTCTTAAGCCCTGACCCCAACGTGTTCGGGCACTCCAATCCTCTCTTTGGTTTGAAAGAAAATGGTGTCTTCATTATCCAAAGTGATCTTGAAACGGCGGAAGAGGTATGGGAATCCATTCCCGTACAATATCAGCGCTACATCAAAGAAAAGCAGATCAAGGTCTTTTATATTGATGCGTTCAAAGTGGCCCGTGAAGAGGCGAGTGATCCGGAATTGCAACTGCGGATGCAGGGAAATGCCTTCCAGGGATCTTTCTTTAAAGCCTCTTCGGTTATGGATTCTGCTGGATTGACCGAGGAAACCTTGTTCCATGCGATTCGTGACCAAGTAACCAAGAAATTTGGTGGCAAAGGAGCCCGGGTAGTGGAAAATAACATGAAAGTGGTTCGCCGCGGTTTTGATGAACTGATGTTGTTGCCCGATCTTGAGGTCTCCACAACTGCGGAAAAAGAACTCAAAAAAGCGGTGAATATGCCGGTCACCCTGAAACGGATGAAAGCCAGCTCCGATCCCAAAACCGATATTCACCGTTTCTGGGAACAGACGGGCAGTTTCTATGCCGGTGGCAAACCCAATGACAACCTGGCGGACCCCTTTAATGCAGTCAGCTTGATTCCGGCCGCCACCGGGGTCTTCCGCGACATGACCAGTATCCGTTTCAATCATCCGGTCTGGGTACCTGAAAACTGTACCGCCTGTGGTGACTGCTATACCGTATGTCCGGACTCCGCCATTCCCGGTTTGGCCTGTACCATTCAGGATGCTTTTGGAACCGCGGTGAAAGGCATGACCAAAGCCGGTTTGGAAACCGCTTTGTTGCCCTCCGCATTACGCACACTCGAAAAGAAAATGCGCAATGCCACCAGTGGTGCCACCGATTCCTCCGTGGATGTGGATGCGTTAATGAACGAATGCATTGATGCCATGTTAGCCGATACCGCCTCCGGTGACCGTCCGGCACTGAAAAAAGAATTCGAAGGCTTCAAGGAACACATGGGAGGATTTAAATTCTCTCTGACCAAACCTTATTACAATCAGAAAGAAACAAAACAGCCGGGCTCCGGCGGATTGTTTGCCATTACGGTTAATCCCTACACCTGCAAAGGTTGCATGCTCTGTGTGGATGTTTGTAATGACGATGCCCTGCGGATTGCTCCGCAAACAGATGAATCGGTTGCGAAACTCCGCAAGGACTGGGAATTCTGGAGCGATCTGCCTTCGACGCCTAAAGAGTTTATCCGGGTGGAAGATATGGACGAGAAAATCGGGGCCATGGAAACCATGTTGCTCGATAAATCCGTCTACCAGGCCATGGAATGTGGTGATGGTGCCTGCACAGGTTGCGGTGAAAAAACCGTTCTGCATCTGTTCACGGGCAGTATGACCGCCCTGATGCAGCCGCGGGTGAAAAAACATCTCGCCAAACTCGACGAATTGATTGCCGGATTGGAAGGCAAGATCCGTGCGAAATTAGCTGAAACGGTGAATGTGAGTAACCTGGGCGCAATCCAGAAATCTCTCGACAGCCATGCCAGTGGCGACTTAAAACTTTCCGATCTGGCCAAAGAGCTGGATGAAGGAAACGCCGGAAGTCCGATTGACCAGGACTGGTTGAAATCCGTTACCCGTTTGATTACCAAACTCAAAGACCTGAAATGGCGATATGAAGAAGGTCCCGGCATGAACGGACGTTCTCATCTCGGGTTTGTGAACTCCACGGGTTGTTCCTCCGTTTATGGTTCCTCCTGGCCTTACAATCCCTATCCCTTCCCCTGGACCAATCATTTGTTCCAGGACTCTCCGTCCGTGGCGATGGGTGTGTTTGAAGGGCATATGTGCAAAATGGCCGATGGCTTTAGAACCATCCGTTTGGCGCAGGCTGAATTGGAAGGAAATGAATCGCTGGAAAGCTTAAACAAAGAGTTGCAGTACTTTAACTGGAAACTCTTTACCGATGAAGAATACCTGCTTTGTCCGCCGGTTTGTGCGGTGGGTGGAGACGGCGCCATGTATGACATCGGTTTCCAGAATCTTTCCCGTCTGTTGATGACCGGCCGTCCGATCAAAGTATTGGTACTCGATACCCAGGTGTACTCCAACACCGGTGGACAGGCTTGTACTTCCGGCTTTATCGGTCAGGTATCCGACATGGCTCCCTACGGCAAATCCTGGAAAGGCAAGAGTGAGATCCGGAAAGAAATGAGTTTGATCGGTGCCGCGCACCGGACCTCCTTCATCTTCCAGGGCAACACCTCCAACTATACCCATTTGATCGAAGGCTTTATCGACGGAATCAATACCCGCCGTCCGGCCCTGTTTAATGTGTACGCGGTTTGTCAACCCGAGCACGGCGTGCCGGACAATTCATCCGTTTACCGCAGCCGCATGGCGCTGGAATCACGGGCTTATCCGCTCTTCCGTTTCGACCCTGACGCAGGGGATGACTGGGAAGAATGCATCAGTCTGGAAGGCAACCCCTCCATTGACAGTGACTGGCCGACCTACACCCTGGACTATGAGGAAGACGACGGAACCAAACAGAAGTTGGAACTGCCGATGACCTTTGCGGACTTTGCGGTGGCCGAGGCACGCTTCCGGAAACATTTCCGGGTGGCCCCTCAGGATACCTGGAACGATAACATGGTAATGTTGTCGGAGTTCCTTGAACTGTCCGAAGAAGACCGTGAAGGCAAATTCCCGTTTATCTGGACCATCGATAAAAAGAGCCACCTCAGCCGGGTATTGGTCGCCGAACCGATCGTGCTGTCCACCGAAGAACGTTTGGGTTACTGGAAAACGCTTAAATCGCTTGCCGGCCTCACCAAGAAAGTGGATCCCAAAGCAATTGCGGATCAGGTTCGTTCCGAAACGGCCCAGAAACTGGCGCAGGGACTGATGTCCATGTTGGGCGGGGATGTGAATCTTCCCGATCTCACAGCCGCAGCTCCGGCAGCGGAAGGAGCGGCTCCGGCTTCAGGCGCATTTGAAGCCGCCTGGATTGATCAGAGCCAGTGCACGTCCTGCGATGAATGTATCAACATCAATCCGGCGATCTTCGAATACGATGGTGACAAAAAAGCCTTCGTGAAAAATCCCACCGGTGGTCCTTTCAAAGACCTCGTCCGGGCGGCTGAAAAATGCACCGGACAATGTATTCACCCCGGAACTCCGGCTGATCCCGGAGAAAAGGATCTGGAGAAACTCGTGAAACGGGCGGAGAAATATAACTGAGTGGTAAGTAGAGTCGGACCGGTCGGACATGTCTGACCGGTTTGACAATCATCCGACAACATACCCCTACTCAAACTCGACAACTCATAATGTCCCATAAGCTCCTAGATATTCAGCATTTTCTGCGCGGTACCTTTAACCAGGGAATCCATCCGCCGGAGAATAAACATTTCACTGCGGGAAAACCGATCGAAAGATTGGCCTTTCCCCCGCAGCTGATCTTGCCCTTGTCTCAACATGCCGGAAAACCTTCAGTGGCCCTGGTGAGGAAAGGGCAGGAAGTGGCACGGGGAGAGCCCATTGCCCGCGCGGACGGTTTTGTTTCCGTGCCCTTGCATGCGCCGGCTTCCGGAGTGGTGAAAGACATCTGTCTGATGCCTTCGGCACGCGGACCGATGGTCGAGAGTATTGTTTTGGATGTGTATGCGGGAGATCCCCAGGAAGTTCTTTACGGGACGGACGTGGATGTGGATGCGATCCCTGCCTCGGATTTGATGCAGGCGGTGCAGGACACCGGACTGGTGGGTCTGGGCGGTGCGGCTTTTCCCACCCACGTAAAACTTTCGGTTCCGGAAGGATGTGTCATTGACACCGTTTTGATTAACGGATGTGAGTGTGAACCTTTTCTGACCACGGATCATCGATTGATGATTGAACAGGCAGCGGATCTGGTGGCCGGCACCCGAATCTTAATGAAAGCGGTGGGCGCCCAGCGGGCGATTATCGGTACCGAAGACAATAAACTGGATGCGGTGGAAGCGATTCAAGCGGTGTTAAAACCGGATGATGTGGTCTCGGTCAAAGCTGTGCAGACCAAATATCCGCAAGGCGCAGAAAAGATGTTGGCCAAAGCGTTGGTGAACCGGGAAATTCCTTCCGGAAACTTTCCTTCGGCTGTTGGCCTGGGCGTATTTAATGTGGCGACCGCAACCCAAATCGGTCAATTGCTTCCCAAGAAACAAGGGGTGATTGAACGTGTGGTGACAGTGACCGGTCCCGGAATCGGACGTCCCGGGAATTATATTGTTCCCATCGGCACCCCCATACGTTTTATTTTAGACGCACTCGGATTTGAGGGTTCAGCCCGTCATTTGATTATGGGTGGACCGATGATGGGGGGAACCGTTTCTTCACTGGACACCCCGATTACCAAGGGTTGTGGCGGATTGCTGATTTTAAATGAACATCAGTTGACCACCGAAGAGCAAATGAAACGCTATCCCTGCATTAATTGCGGGGCCTGTGTGGATGCCTGTCCGATGATGTTGAATCCTTGCGAAATGGGCCGGATGGCCCATAAAGCCCAATATGAAACCATGGCGGAACGTTATCATCTCAACGACTGTTTTGAGTGTGGAAGCTGCAGTTATGTTTGTCCGGCGGCGATTCCGCTGGTTCAGTATTTCCGGGTGGCCAAGTCTGTAAATCGAACCAAAGCGGCGGCATCATGAGTGAAGCGGTACAACTCAAAACCTCCCCTCATCTGAGGGGCATGCATTCGGTGGATAAAATCATGCGCCATGTGGTGTATGCACTCCTGCCGGTTAGTTTATTCTCGGTCATGCAGTTTGGGCTGTCCGCCTTGGCCCTGATCGTGACCTCGGTTCTGGTGTGCGTGGGCACCGAACATTTTTTCTGTAAACGCAGTGGAACCGAGAGCACGGTTTCCGACTGGAGTGCGGTGATTACCGGTTTGCTGGTCGCCTTGATTCTTCCTCCCGGATTTCCTTTGTGGATGGCGGCGGTGGCGGCCTTTGTTTCGATTGCGGTAGGCAAAGTGTTCTTTGGTGGATTGGGTTACAATGTGTTTAATCCGGCCCTGGTTGGACGTGCTTTTGCCCAGGCGGCTTTCACCGTGCCCATTACCACCTGGACCCCGGGTATGGCTCACCGCCGTTTTCTGGAGTTTATTCCCACAACCCTTACTCCGCCTTTCTTAAAACCTGACTTTGACGCTTTTCAAATTTGGGTGGAAAGTCTCAAGATCGACGGCTATTCCGGGGCGACGCCCTTGGCCATGATGAAATTCGATCATATCGAAGTAGATACCCTGGAGTTGTTTCTGGGTACTTTGGCCAGCTCCGCCGGAGAAAGCTCCGCGCTGCTGATACTGCTAGGCGGGTTATATCTGGCATTTCGAAAGATGCTCAACTGGAAAATTCCGGTGGCAGTTCTGGGTTCCGCATTTATTCTTTCAGGGATCTTTTACCTTCAAAATCCTGAGGTGGGACTTCCCATCTACCCCAGTCCTTTTTTCACCGTGACTTCCGGTGGTTTGATGTTGGGAGCGGTGTTTATGGCCACGGATATGGTTTCATCACCGGTCACACCGGTAGGGGTTTGGATCTACGGGATTCTCATTGGTTCACTCACCGTGATGATCCGATTGTTCGGTGGATTAAATGAAGGGGTGATGTACGCGATTTTGCTTGGCAATGCGGCCACACCTTTGATCAACAATCTCACCCAGCCCCGTATCTACGGCGCGACGCGGAAACGAAAGGAGAAAGCGGCATGAGTGCAGGCACATCCAGTTCCAAATTGGTGATCACCCTCGGGGGGATTGCGGTTTTTTCCGGCGTTCTATTGGCGCTGACCTATGAAATCACCAAACCCATGATCGCCAAAAACGAAAGCGAAGCTTTGGAGGCCGCGGTGTTTGAAGTGCTTCCCGGAGCGGTCGCCCGTGAAAATTTCCGTTTGGATGATACGGGCCTCAGAAAAGTGGAGGAGGGGTCCACTGAAGAACCCAATTTATACGCCGGCATCAATGAGGCGGGAGAACGGGTGGGCTTTGCTTTGCCCGGAGAGGCGCGGGGCTATGCGGATGTGGTGCGGGTCCTGTACGGATACAATCCTGAAAACAAGCAGGTGGTGGGATTGCAGGTGCTCTCCAGCAATGAAACCCCGGGGCTGGGTGACCGCATCGAAAAAGATCCGGCCTTCCAGGAAAACTTTACCGCGCTGGATGCTTCGTTGGCGCATGAAATTGAAACCGTGAAAAACGGGGAGAAGACTGAGCCTTGGCAAATCGACGGCATTTCCGGGGCTACCGTGAGTTCCAAAGCCATTGGCAAAGCGCTTCGACTGAGCACCAATGAATGGGTGCCCAAATTAAATGCCGCATTGGAGGCAGGGGAATGAGTACCAAAGAACCTGAAGCCATGACGCTTGAAACTTTTACCCAGGGACTGTGGAAAGACAACCCGGTGTTTGTGATGTTGCTGGGCCTTTGCCCGACCCTGGCGGTGACCAACTCGGCCATGAATGCACTGGCGATGGGACTGGCGACGACCTTCGTGTTGATTGCATCCGGATTTTTGGTTTCCCTGCTGCGCAATGTGATTCCCAAACAGGTGCGGATTGCCTCCTACATTATTATTATTGCCACCTTTGTGACCATGGCGGATTATGGCATTAAAGCCATCAGTCTGGATCTCTACAAAGCGCTGGGTGCCTTTATTCAGTTGATCGTGGTGAACTGCATTATTCTCGGGCGGGCGGAAGCCTATGCCTCCAAACAAACCCCGGTCAAATCCATGATCAACGGGGCAGGGATGGGATTCGGATTTACCCTCGCACTCCTGAGTTTAGGCGTGGTGCGTGAAATTCTGGGCAGTGGTACTTTGTTCGGCATACAGATAATGCCGGATCGATTCCAGACCTGGTCGGTTTTCGTGTTGCCCCCCGGTGGATTCTTTGTGCTGGCAGGCTGGTTGATGTTGTTTACCTGGCTGCGCGAACGTAAAAGCAAGCAGGAGGCGCTCTAATGGATCCCAATTCCCCCACTTTTATTTTTCTCAATGCATTTTTGATTAACAACTTTGTGTTGGCGATGTTTCTGGGCCTGTGTCCTTTCCTCGGGGTTTCCGGAAAAATCAAAACCGCCGGTAACATGGGTTTGGCCGTGACCTTTGTGATGTTGGTCAGTTCGATTTGTGCATTCGGATTGAATATTCTGCTCACCCGCTATGATCTCGAATTTTTGCGGCTGATCTCTTATATTGCGGTGATCGCGTCGGCAGTACAGCTGGTGGAAATGGCGGTGAAACGTTTCAGTCCGGCCCTGTTCCGGGCACTGGGGATTTTTCTTCCCCTGATCACCACCAACTGCGCGATTTTGGGTTTGGCCCTGTTTCAGACCGCACGTGAATATACTTTTGTGCAATCCCTGGCCTTTGCCCTGGGGGCAGGGGCCGGTTTTACTTTGGCCCTGTTGTTGATGGCCGGTTTAAGGGAAAAACTGGATCTGGCGGATGTGCCTTCGGTGGCCCGGGGAGCGGCCTTGAGCTTGATGATCGCGGGTCTACTTTCACTTGCCTTTATGGGCTTTGCGGGGTTAGGCGGATGATTGAAAAACTCGTCATTTCTATCGCCGTGATTTTTGTGCTCATGTGGCTTTGGGTCAAATTTCAGGATGCTGGCCGGAAATTTGCAAAAGACCATCCTGAATTCGGTCGTTACCGTGAAGAAGGCGGTGAATGCGGCAAAACCTGTGGCTGCGCCAACTGGAAGCATTGTGTGAAGAAGGCTGAAGCCGGAGGTCGGAAGTCAGAGTCCGGAAGTCAGAGGACAGACGTCGGCGCACCGGAAAAATCGAATCCTTCAACCCTTTCCCCCATCCCCTAATTCCCAAATTACCCAATTTCTTAAACAAAAGGAGTCCTTATGAACCTAACCGAATACGATATTAGTCATCCTTACCATGCTGTGATTTCACGCACGGAACGCATCACCCCGGATTCGACCGATGAAGTGCGTCATATTACTTTGAATATCTCCTCTGCCACTTTCAATTATTTGGAAGGCCAGAGTATAGGTGTATTGGTTCCCGGGCCCCACAGTTTCGGCAACACCCATCATATGCGCCTGTATTCTATTGCCAACTCCCGTCAGGGTGAAGGGCAGAACATGGCGGAATTGTCCATTTGCGTACGCCGCTGTTTTTATATCGACGAAGTAAGTGGCGAACGTCATCCGGGTGTGGCTTCCAACTTCCTCTGTGACCGCAAAGCCGGAGATGAAATATTGATCGTGGGCCCTTATGGACGTCAGTTCCTCGCTCCCCGTGATCCCAGTTGTAATTTGTTAATGATTGGGGTCGGCACCGGTATTGCGCCTTTCCGCGCATTCTTACAAGAGCGTGATGCACGTGAAGCGGAAGGTGAAAACTGGTTATTCTTCGGTAACCCGCACTTCACGCAAGATTTCTTATACCAAGTAGAGATCCAAGGTTATGTGAAGTCTGGCCTACTAAAGAAAGTAGATCTAGCATTTAGCCGCGACCAAGCAGAAAAAGTATACGTGCAAGACCGTCTTCGCGAGAAAGGCGAAGAAGTATTTGCATGGTTAGAGAAAGGTGCACATTTCTATATTTGTGGTGACGCAAACCGCATGGCGAAAGATGTTCACCAAGCACTTATCGACATTATTAAAGCCCATGGTGGCAAAGATGACGAGCAAGCTGAAAGCTATCTTAAAGAGCTTCGCAGCAATAACCGTTATCAAAAAGACGTGTACTAGTAGCAAGTGCTAGTACACCACACTGACCGTCACAGTAGAATTTTAGGATAAGCCATGAGCACAGATTACAAACCTAACAGCAAGCTAGACCCAAATGCTAAGTTTGCTGATAACGAAAGATTAAAAACGCAAAGTAACTTTTTACGCGGTACCATTGAAGCGGATTTAAAAGACCAACTTACAGGTGGTTTTACAGCGGATAACTTCCAGCTAATTCGTTTCCACGGTATGTATCAACAAGACGATCGTGATATCCGTAATGAACGCACAAAGCAAAAACTGGAACCATTACATAATGTGATGCTTCGTGCTCGTATGCCTGGAGGCATCATCACGCCAACGCAATGGTTAGCGATCGACAAGTTC
>CAKZLZ010000134.1 GCA_937127435.1 uncultured Verrucomicrobiota bacterium
TCACACATTTTTTCTAAAAAAAGAAATAAAAAAAATGGTGGCCCGAGTCGGATTCGAACCAACGACACAAGGATTTTCAGTCCTCTGCTCTACCAACTGAGCTATCAGGCCACCAAAAGTGGAAATTGATTTCAGGTATCAACAAACCTTCTAATATCTTTTCCAGATTTTCAGTCCTCTGCTCTACCCCTGGCCGTCGCCCGGCGACAGCACGGGCAGGCAACTGAGCTATCAGGCCACCAAAAAGTGGAGAGAGCTTCATAACCGAATTTCTTCGGATTTGTCAATCGTTGGTTTGAGAAAAATTTCAGGTTCTTTTCCAGGCAACGCTGCGGCCATCTAAACCCATTGCCAAAGCATGTATGCGGGATGGATTCCTTTCGCTGTCCGATGCCCACTTTTAAACAAAAAGCGTATGAATAAACCGGATATTCCCTTTGCGAAGTCACGCCCTTGCTTTTTCTGTGGAAATTCCATTAACTGGGATTATTCTGTTCCCTTATGCCTGCGACCCCACTCGCCTCGACCTTTCCGTCGGTTTTTCATTTTTCCAGTTCCATGGCCGATTCATTTTTGCCCGTGGGAGATGCGTATGCCCTGCCCGCCTGTTCAAGTGCCGCGGCGGCAGCCATCCTGAAATCATGGATGGCATCCGCTCCCGCTTATACCATCGTGGTAACCGATTCCGCACGCAGTCTGGAGACAATTTATCAGGATTTCCATACCCTGTCGGGTGGCGACATGTCGGGGACAGCTTATTTCCCGGGATGGGAAGATCTTACGGATGCAGATTTGCATGGCGTATCCCCTGAGATAGCCGGAGACCGGCTTCAGACCCTCACCCGTCTCCATCAGTCAACAGAACCGTTGTTGGTGTTTACCGACATCCAAAGCTTACTCCAACCAGTGCCACAACCCGAAGCCCTGGCCTCGCGCACCCTGGAGGTTGAGTTGGGTAGGAGCTTGGATTTAGAGCCCTTTGCGGAGCAGTTGATTGAGCTGGGTTACAACTTCGAACCCGAAGTCACAGACAAAGGAGAGGCCGCAAAACGTGGCGGGGTATTGGACCTTTGGCCCCCGAACCAACCTTCCCCTTTCCGCTTGGAATTTTTTGGGGACGAAGTGGATTCTATCCGCAGTTTCGACCCGGCCACTCAAAGATCACTTGAAAAAGTCCAAGCGATCCAAATTCTTCCCGCGAGGGAAGCCAACACGGAGGAAAAGGCCAATTTCACCGACTACCTTCGGCCCGACACCCGGTGGTTATGGCTGGATTATCCGGCAGTAGCAGACCATGCGGTTCTTTATCAGGAATCAAAAGAAGACCCCCATTTAAGTTGGCCGGAACTTCAACATCTTATAAAATCCTGTTCGTTTAAAGGGATGCTGAAAACCGGAGATGCCATCCACGGGGATCCCCTTCCCCTGCAACTCGAGGCTTGTGCAGGTTTATCGGACGTTCCCCGTGTCGGTGATGTTTCCTCCCAGCTTGAAGCGGCAAGGTTGAAATTAATCGAGGAACAGTGTCACCTCGCACAACATGGCTGGAACGTGGTATTCTGCCTAAATACTGAAGGTTCACGCGCAAGATTTCTTGAAGCCTATTCCAAACATTTTTCATCCATCCCCTCCGTCTACTGCGTGGAGGGAATGCTCTCTGAAGGTTTCAGAATTGCTGAATTACAATTGAGCGTGATCGGTGAACGGGACATCTATGGACTGCGGAAACCGGCAAGAAATAAATATGATCCCCATGCCGCGACCCGCAGCAAAGGATCGGGGAACATGGGTTCCCGCCTTTCCGGATGGACAGAGATTGAACCCGGCGAATGGGTGGTACACCTGGATCACGGGATTGGAAAATATTTGGGCTTGTATGAGATCGAAGTGGCCGGACAATCCCAGGAGGTCTTAAGCATTGAATACGCGGACAGTGCCAAACTTCATGTTCCGGTGGCCCAAGCCCATCTGCTGAGCCGCTACATGGGCGTGGGAGGCGTGGTGCCTGAGCCACATCGACTGGGAGGAAGCAGTTGGGGGCGTCAAAAGATCACCGCAGAAAAAGCGGTACAGGATCTGGCGGCACAGCTGTTACAAACCCAAGCCGTCCGTGAAGCCAATCCCGGTCATGCCTTTGGTCGTGATAACACCTGGCAGGCAGAGTTTGAAGCCACGTTTCCTTTTGCAGAGACCGCCGATCAGGAATCGGCCATTGCCGAAACCAAAGCGGATATGGAACAGGCCCGTCCCATGGACCGTTTAATCTGTGGGGATGTCGGTTACGGAAAAACCGAAGTGGCGATGCGGGCGGCCTTTAAGGCGGTGATGGATGGCAAGCAGGTCGCCATGCTGGTTCCCACCACAATCTTGGCGTTGCAGCATTATCAATCCTTCGTGGAGCGTATGGCCGCCTTCCCGGTTAAAATTGAAATGCTGAGCCGTTTTCGGACCGCTGCGGAATCACGTGATGTTTTGGCGAGGCTGGCACAAGGTCAGGTCGACATAGTGATCGGTACGCATCGCGTGGTTTCCAAAGATGTGCATTTTAAAGATTTAGGATTGGTCATTATTGATGAGGAACAGCGTTTCGGGGTCCGTCACAAAGAGCGACTCAAGGAAATGAAAGCCATGGTGGACGTGCTCACCTTAAGCGCAACCCCTATTCCCCGAACGTTGTATTTAAGCCTGACCGGTGCCAGGGATGTCAGCAGCATTCAAACCGCGCCGAGAGAACGCCTCCCCGTCAAAACCGATGTACATGAGTTTGAGGATGAGATCATCCGCAAAGCCGTCTTGCGGGAACTGAACCGGGGCGGACAAATCTTTTTCCTCCACAACCGGGTACAAACCTTAAATAAAATACGTCTGCATTTACAGGAGCTGATCCCTGAAGCCCGTATCAGTATGGCCCACGGCCAAATGCCTGAACGGCAACTGGAAAGTATTATGCGCCGGTTTTCGAATGGAGATTCAGACGTGTTACTCTGTACCACCATCATCGAAAGTGGTGTGGATATGCCGAATGTGAACACCATGATTATTGATCGGGCCGACCGTTTTGGTTTGGCGGAGCTCTACCAGCTCCGCGGCCGGGTCGGACGTTATAAACATCAGGCGTACTGCCTACTCCTGCTCCCGTCCAAAGGCGGAAGCAAGTCCATCGCCAGGGAAAGAATCCGGGTAATCCGTAAATATTCCGCATTGGGATCCGGATTTAAAATTGCGCTCAGAGATCTGGAAATACGGGGGGCGGGTAACCTGTTGGGCCCACAACAAAGCGGACACATTGCCAGTGTGGGCTTTGAACTCTACTGCCAGTTGCTTGAACAAAGTATTCGGCGATTGAAAAAATTGCCTCCGGAAAAGATTGTCGACATCAAAGTCAGGATCAGTTTTTTGAATTTACGGCCGGATGCACGCGAAGATGAGCACGCCTGTTTCCTCCCGGTCAGCTTTATTGAAGATGAAGCCTTGCGGGTGGAAATCTATCGGCGGATGGCGTCCCTGGCCACCCCCGAAAAGGTGACAGAACTTGAGCAGGAAATGCAGGATCGATTTGGCAGGTTACCTGTGGCCGTTCAAAACTTATTGAAAGTGGCGCACATCCGTATCAGTGCATTCGCATTGGGATTAAATGAAGTGGATGTGCAAAAAGATAAACTTATCCTCAAGATGCCCGGAGGAAAGTATTTGCAACGGCATCATAAAATGCCGCGCTTGTATGGAAAATCTGTATCCGACCGGCTGGATGAGTTGTTACACATCCTCAAGCACTGGCACGACGAATAATCAAATGATCTGATCTTATCGGGGGAACCAGTTCTGAAGAACTTTTTCGCCGGAGCCGTCATTTTTCATGTTTTCCAGAATCAGATTCACTTCTTCAAGCAGCGCAAGGTTGTTTTTTGAAATCCCCCAGGCCAGGGATTCGTTGTTCATGAGTTTAGGGAATGCGACCAGATCAGCCTCGTTTTCGGCTGCGATCCACCAAATGAGCGGTGCATCATGAATGACCATATTTACTTTGCCTTTTTTAAGTGCGGCGACGGCCCCTTCTTTGTCGTTAAAGACAAGTATTTTCGCTTTCTCATATGAATTCCGTGAAAAGATTTCCCCGGTAGTATCTTTAATGACCCCGATACTTGAACTCTGATGACGCATCACGCTTTGAAACAAACCGGCAGGGGCATAATCCGTACGGCGGAAAATTGCAGTTAAACCCGAAACCATATAAGGTTTGGTGAAGTTGACCCGATATTCACGGGTAGAGGTGATGCTCATCCCTGACATAATAATGTCCGTTTTATTTTCTTCTAAATAATTGATTTGTTTGGACCAGGGCACTTCCACAAACACCAGTTCACGATTCAACTCCTTACTGAGCTTACGGGCAAAATCCGCCTCCACCCCCGAAATTTGTCCCCCTTGCTTAAAGATCAAGGGAGGAGAATCCGGAGAAACACCTACCCGTAATTTCGCCGGATCAGGAGCCGGAGAGGGACTGAGACAGCCGGTAAGAAAAAGGAAGGGTGTGAGCAAAAGGAGAAAATGTTTCATTATAAAAGTTCCATCACAGTTAAAAGTGGCAATGAAAGACTACTATGCGGAAAATTCCAAAAAGAGCCATCTCTAAATGAATCAGGCTAAAGCATCTAAACCCGCCGACTTCCAGGCTCGACAAATGCCTGCAGATCCTATGAAGAAGAATCATGTCTGATACCCCTGCCCTTTCTGTCATTCTTCCGGTTTATAATGAATCAGAAGCCATCGTCCCCGTCCTTAAAGAATTGGCGGAAGTTTTGGAGTCCCGATGGACCTCCAACTGGGAGATATTGGCTGTAAATGACGGATCGAATGATGACACCGCAGAAAAAATACTCGAAATTACTGCGCAATACCCAGGCATCCGCCTACTGAATCTCGCACAAAATGTGGGACAGTCCGGCGCGTTGTGGATGGGTTTCCGGGAAGCCAAATCCGATTGGCTCGCCACCCTGGATGCCGATGGGCAAAACGACCCGGCCGATTTACCCGGCATGTGGGACGCTATAGGAGACGCGGATGCTATTTTCGGGTACCGGGCCGAACGCAAAGACACCTGGTCCAAAAAAATCGGCAGCAAGCTGGCAAACGGGGTCCGCAACGGCATTCTCAAAGAAGAAATCAGGGATACCGGCTGCGCCATCAAAATATTCAAAAAATCTCTCACCCACAGACTGATGCCTTGGAATGGGATGCACCGTTTTCTGGGATCTCTGTTTTTTATGCAGAAAGCTAAAATCGTGCAACAACCTGTGAACCATAGACCCCGCTCGGCCGGCACCAGCAAATATACCAACTGGGGACGCCTCAAGAAAACCTGGTGGGATCTGTTTGCGGTTCGCTGGTTACGTTCTCGTTATGTGCACGTGAAGCTCAAGTAACGCAGGCATTCCTGCCTGCGGGAAAACAGGCATTCCTGCCTGTCCAAATCGACCTGGAATTTTGAAATAAAAAAGCCTTCTCCAAAAGCAAAGCTTTATGAAGAAGGCTAAAAGCCCAGGGCCCCTCAGGCAGGAATACCTGAGTTACTGATGAATCCAGGTCGCGTGCTTGGTTTCGAATTCTTTGATGTCGTCCAGGTAGAGCAGGGATTCCTCGATATCATCGAGACCTTTCAGCAACTTGTTTTTGACACTGGGGTCATACTCAAAATCAAAGGTAACTTCACTTTCCCCATGCAGAGTCAGCTTTTGGTTTTCTAAATCTACCGTCGCTTCCAAACCTTCTTCACCGTAAACAGCTTTAAAAATGGTTTCAACTTCGGCTTCGGAAAGCTCAATGGTTACCACCCCGTTTTTAGAACAGTTGTTTTTAAAGATGTCCGCGAAACCGGGAATGTAATCATCCCCTTCCCCGCGATAAGGCGCAATAATCACTTTGTAGCCGTCCTGAGCCAAAGCCCAAACCGCGTGCTCACGACTGGAGCCGCAGCCAAAGTTGTTGCGGGTCACCAACAATGACCGTTTTTCGTAACGGGGAGCATTCAGTTCAAAATCAGGATTCACATCCCCATTCAAAACATAGCGCCAGTCAAAGAATGCACTGGGACCGAATCCGGTACGGGCAATGGATTTCAAAAACTGCTTCGGAATGATCTGGTCCGTATCCACATTGGCACGGTCCAAAGGAGCTAAAATTCCACGATGAGTTGTAAATGCTTCCATATTAGTTTCCTCCGTTCCAAGTGCGAATATCTACAAAGTGACCGGCAACCGCTGCAGCCGCGGCCATTTCCGGGCTCACCAAGTGGGTCCGTCCGCCAGCACCCTGACGGCCTTCAAAGTTACGATTCGATGTGGATGCACAACGTTCTTGCGGTGCCAATTTATCAGGATTCATGGCCAAACACATGCTGCAACCTGCCCAGCGCCATTCGGCACCCGCGGCGGTAAAGATTTTGTCCAACCCTTCCGCTTCCGCCTGTTTGCGAACCTGCTGGGAACCGGGGACCACCAATAATTTGATGTGATCTGCTTTCTTCTTGCCGTCCAAAACTTTGGCGGCACGGCGTAAATCTTCGATACGCGAATTGGTGCAGCTTCCGATGAATACGGTATCCAGTTTGCAATCCGCCAAAGCCTGACCTGCTTCCAAGCCCATATAATCCAGAGCTTTTTGAACATCACCGGCGCTGTATCCCGGAACATCATCCAGTCCGGGAACCGGTAAATCCACATCGATCACCATGCCGGGACTGGTACCCCAACTGACTTGCGGCGCTATTTTAGAAGCATCGATCACCAAAGTCCGATCAAATTTTGCGTCAGGATCACTGGGGAGTTTCTTCCACTCTTCAATCGCTTTTTCCAATTCTTCCCCTTTGGGAACGAAAGGACGATCTTCAGCCAAAACATAATCGATGGTGGTTTGGTCGGGAGCAATCAAGCCCGCTTTCGCACCGCCTTCGATGGCCATGTTACAAATGGTCATGCGTGCTTCCATAGACAGGGCTTCAACCGCTTCGCCACAGAATTCAAATACAGAACCGGTTGCACCTGCAGTGCCGATGATACCGATTAATTTCAGCACCATATCTTTAGAGTGTACATGCGGACTTAATTTTCCGGTATATTCCACTTTAAAGGTTTTCGGTTTCTTTTGGCGCAAGGTCTGGGTTGCCAAAACGTGTTCCACTTCCGAAGTGCCGATCCCAAAGGCCAAAGTACCAAAAGCGCCATGGGTGGAGGTGTGGGAATCACCACAAACCAAAGTCAGTCCGGGAACCGTGATCCCCATTTCAGGACCGATCACATGAACAATCCCCTGGTGGTCATCACCGATGCCGTAGAGATGAATCCCGTTCTCTTTACAGTTGGTTTCCAAAGCTTCAACCTGCGCTTTGGAAATGGGGTCTTTAATGGTCAAACGGGTGTCGTCGGTCGGAACATTGTGATCCATGGTGGAAAAAGTAAGTTCCGGATGACGCACTTTGCGACCGGTCAAACGCAAGCCTTCAAAAGCCTGGGGACTGGTAACTTCGTGCACCAAGTGACGGTCGATGTAGATCAATGAAGTCCCATCGGGCAGTTCGCGGACCACGTGACGGTCCCAAATTTTATCAAAAAGAGTCTTAGCCATAGAATATTCCTGTTTAGAAAAGGCTGGCTTTATAACTAAAATCCCCCTGCTTGCAACAGAAAGAAGTCACAGAATTTCAGGGGTATTCCGCCAATTCAAGCAGGATGCCTTCTGGGCCCCGGAAATAGACCAAACGTTTTCCGGTTTTCTCGTAGGTGTGAACAGGACTTAAGAATTCAATCCCTTCTCCGCTGAGCCGTTCCACCACAGCGTCTATTTCCGATACCGCAAAGGCGAGATGACGGAATCCCTGATCATTCGCTTTATTTTCCTGTATTTCCATTTCCGAGGCGGGTGCATCATAGCGTATCAATTCCAACCGTACATCCGAATCCGGCAAATGGAGTTTCACATATTCCGCCTGTACATTCTCCAACCCCACGATCTTTGAGATCCAGGCTCCGGATAGTTCCGCACGGTCCTCGATCTCAAACCCAAGCAAAACAAAAAAATCCGCCACCTGATCCAGGTCATGGACGACGATATTCAGATGATCAATGGTGGATAAGAGAGGCATAACAAATCATAAAGAAGAGAATCACACTCTAGTATTTGACTGCAGCAAGTCAACCCAACCCCCACCCGGGTGCATACAAATTTTGACAAAATCCGCCTCCCGCAAACTTTTCTCATTTTTCGAAACAAAACGCTTGCCAAAACCACCCGGTCTGTAGTACATTCCGCCTCCAACTAAAAGGAAAACCTTCCACACCTGGAGGAAGCGAATTTCCACGAATTTCATTGCGGGATGGAGCAGCCAGGTAGCTCGTCAGGCTCATAACCTGAAGGTCGTAGGTTCAAATCCTACTCCCGCTACCAAATTAAAAATCCTAATTTCTTCCGAGAAGTTAGGATTTTTTTTGGCCTAACACCTAAGAAATTCGGGGTTTGGGGTCGTTTGGGGGGAAGATCTTCCCGATTTAGATATTTTGGGGCTTTTGCGCAATCCGGATGATTCGCCGGATGATTCGACAACTTCGGGAATGGGGATTTTGAATTGAATGAAGGGTAAAGAGTAAGATGGAACCCAGTTTCAAGTGGACCAGCTTCTTGGAGTCAGGTCACTCAACCAAAAAACTCTCTACCAATCCTCCAACATAGTATAGAATGACTGTCTGTTGATGCTTGTTAAGGGTTTCTCAAAATATCTTAATCGAGTGTCTTGGTCGAGTAGCACGCTGGATTTATCTCTAGCTGAAAGAATCAAAATGGGGATATTAGGATTCATTTCACGAATTCTTATGTAGAGAGCAATCCCTGTTTCTTCGCCCTCCATATGCGACATTCGAGAGCCGAGGCGCAACATCAGGTCGAGAACTACAGCATCATATTGATGAATTTTACAAAATTCATCAATCGCATCGTCAGCATCCTTCTTCAAGGTAATTTTATGTCCCCTACAAATAAGGTCATCCTTTAAGTATCCAGCGAACTCAGGGCTATCTTCGATTACAAGGATTTTCATTTATCTGCTCTTTTGAAAAAGATTCCAAAACAGATCGTGTCTTTCCATTTTATGAGTTTCAGTTCAGCACGATTTAGCCGCAGAATCTCTCGGATAAAATATAAACCAAGACCAGCTCCACCTATAAGGCTTTGGCTGGCTTTTTTTCCTATGTAGCCCTTCTCGAAGATTTTACTGACTTCGTCGTTGGAGAGGGGCAGGTTAGTGGCCCAGTTCTCAACACAAACAATATTGTACTCTTCGCTAGTTTGACAAAAAACCTTAATCTCGGAGTTTGGATCGGAGAACCTTATTGAATTCTCTATTAGATGATAGAGCGCCATCCTACAACTTTCAGGGTGACAGGTTATTAAGAGGTCTAAAGATTTTGTATCTGGAAAGATTGATAGCGTTCTGTTGGTGGCATATGAATTGAGGACACCGATGACTGGTACAGCCACCTCCGATAGGAAATTTGCTGGCGCAACTTCACCAACCACGTCCTGTGGCTTCGTAGTGAAGACTTCAAATTTGAAAAGAATGTTATTTACGATGGAATCAATATCTTTCAGATATGCACAAAGGCGTTTAGGTAGCCCCTCCGGAGGTGTTAGTCCTTCGGAACGAAGTATGTACTCTGTCTGATTCGGAATCGACGCAAGAAAAGATAATGAAGACTTCATTTCGTGCCTAAAAATAGACACATTCTTTGCACTATCTAGTAGAGGAGGCAATGGAGTTGGTTGAGGGTGGTATCCGCAATCTCCGAGAACTACAAGTAGGTCGGCGAAGGAAACTGGCTCAGCCTTCGCTAACACTGTTTGGATTTTTTTAGGTTCAATTCCAACGATGCATGAAACTAAAAGGGATAAGGGGCGATAGAACCCCTCCCTGAAATCAAGATAGAGTCTATCCAATAGGAAAATTGGTATTTTGACATCTCGAAGAACTAAGGGTATCAAGATTTTTTGACCACTTTCTTTCTCTCTAGCTAAAGCTTCCCGAAGTTCGTCTTGACACCATCGTGATGCAATTGAGTCTGGTGATAGAACTACGCCGACATATGTTGACCGCTCCAAACCTTCCCCGATAACACCGTGGAGAGAATCCCCGGGTTCAAGCTCCCATTCATCAAGAAAGGCTTCAACCCCTAAAGATGAAAGCTCTATCGCAAGCTTCCTGACAAATTCCTTGTCCTTGTGACTGTGGCAAAGAAAAAAGTCTCGTCCGTCATCCATTTTCAAGGTCCTCTATAGGGAATGATGTATTTGCATAAACAATGATATTAAGTTCCTAATTATGCTATTGAAAAGGGCCTTCTGGGATTAAAATTAGTATAATATAATCCATTGTAAATATTATTTTTAGATTTTCCAACCTAATGCTTGGTCATATCCTTTCTTCAAATGAATGGGATCGCATTGCCGCAGTCTTTGCTAAATCTGGAATAACTCTTGTAGATGATCTGGATTACAAATTTATGATCGATATGTTGATGGCAACGCTGAATCGTTCAACAGAACAATGAAAATGGATTCAGGTGTAAAATGATCTTCACTATTTCGTCCTTTGGGAGTCCTTTCTCCCAAAGGACGACTCGACACTTCGGGTATGGGATTTTGAATCGAATGGACGACCTGCTAAAGGACTGCCTGAGCTATTTGGATCTTTGGAGTCAGACTCCCACCCAACCTCAAGAAGGGCAGCCATAAAAGCTATGCCAGCAGAAAGTGTTTGGGATAGATGGGGGAAAGAAGTCCTAGATATGGTGGGTGATAATTTTGAAAAAGTTAGCTTAAAGAATTAAGGTCAACAGATTCGGTTCGGTGCGTAGTTGAGTTAACCCCTTCATCATTGCTTACAGTAAGTAGCGACCCTACCTGACTCTCAAAATTCAAATTTGACATAATTCGTTCCATGCGAAAAAAGGTACCAGACATCAATAAAATTATTATTGAAAGCATTGAAGTTATGATTAAATATACTAGGTACCAAGTCGAACCGACTATAACATCTTTAGCCTTGTATATACAAAAAACTACAACAGGTATAACTGTAATTGTAGTTACGCAAAATGCACCATAAACTGGATTCAGGGCATAGTAGAACCCCCTCTTATCTTTTTTGGGAACCTTCAAAAAGGGAGGGTAAATGAGTTTTCTGGCCATTATTGATTCCCACATCATTACGGGTATGCCACCGTTAAGGTTATTGATTTCAATTTCTATCTGACGAATTCTTTCAGCTTCACAAGCTAATGTGTATGCTTGGCTGATTGACACAGAAGCGATCACGAATATGAAATATGGAATAATTGGGAAAATTACTTTATATTCCCCCTCACCTTGCAAACAGAAAATCAAGGCCGCACCAACAACGGAACCAAAAATTGTAAAGCTTGATGATTGCTGTTGAACAAACATGCGTACTTCATCAGACAATTTTACGTATTCTGCCTTCAGGACATCTAGCCTTTGGTCTGTGTTTAACATATTTTAATTTCTCCCAATAAACTGACCCCTGAAGCTGGACACCGTAATCTAGAGTCTTGCTGGGGTTTCAATTTCTATGTCAGATCGATTCGTCAGGTCAAGGAAAGACAAGTTCATGGCTTAAGATTTCCCATCTTTTTGACTTTTAAGATACTCATGTCGGTACATGGGCAAACAACCCTTAAATCTTTCTTGAAGCTGGGGCATTCTTCCTCGGTGATGCCCTCCCCCTTCCAGAATTACCAGAAGCATTCCGACCATCATCGATATACCATTAGAGTGTTTGAGCGTCAGGTAAAGCAACTCAGCGGGGTATCCTTTACTGTGTCGATGAATCGCATGAATGCCGCCATGCACGAACGAACTCAATGGCCTCCATGAATACTCCTTAAATTCCAGAAGCATACTGACTGCGTCATCCGGGGCCTTCCCCTCAAGTTTTTCCAGCATCTCACTCAACATGGGTAGCTTATTGGCTTTGTTTGAGGACTCAGCCGTAAGTTCGCACATCAATTTTGAGACAGCGGTTTCAGATGCAGCATAGTAAAGCCACATGGATCTGACCACCGCCTCATACTGAAGACGAACAAGCCCTGTCGCAGAGGTAAAATTGCCAGTCGCTATTAATATTTTTACGCTTTCCGCATGCTCAAATGAAAGACTGCACATCGCTCTACATGCCCTAACCCTTTCTGATTCCTCGTGTGGTGGAACGGTGAGAAATCCCAACAGCTCATTCTCTAACTCAGCCGATTGAGCAAGCAGTATATTCAAATCTGAAACTTCAGTCGTCATAAGAATGAGGATTGAACATCTGAAAATATTCCGGCGTGTGATTTCTTCCAGTAGACCTTGGGGCCTGAAGGTAAAAAATATACCGCTGTGACAAACCCGACAACATCAGGAGTAATGCTGGTGTATTTCGTAAACCATTCTTCGTCGTGTGGGTAAAATAGTCTAGATGGGAGTCTGTCTTTGTGATGCGTCTTCCATTCCATCAAAGCAATCGGTGTGTGTACTCTTTTGCGATCTTGACCCCATGTATTATGGAAAGGCTCAGACCAAACCACTAAATCACGCCGTGCATGAAGGTTTGTGTATCCTTCAGGTTGGGCAATGCCGCACTCAATACAGATTTGTGCGGCATGGTGCAAAGGCCCTTTAGGGGTGATGAGATCCATGAGAAATGCGTGGGCGAATGTGTTAACGCAGTCATGCTCTTTCCCTCTCCAGTCATTCTTGGTGAGCCATGTCCCAAAGTTATACAGAGCTACATCTATAATTTTTTCAATTTTTTTCATAACGATCAAACGCCAAAGACCCAAAGGGTTCGCTCCAAGGTAAGGATTGAAATTTACTCTTCATTGAAATTCCATTCCCCCAAGCAATTCTTCAACGGCCTTCAGGTACCGGACGAAAGTCAAGGTTGGTGGTTCTGACTGGTTATTGGGTGAGCCATCGGCACAGGGATAGTTATTGTCTCCTCCCGTAATCAGGTGCTTGTCCCCGTATTCAATTTCCAATGACCACTGCGTTCCATCTCTTACGCCATTGTTTGGATACTCAGTTTGCCATTGCCAAATCTTGAGGTCATCAAGTTCTATACGGAATTTTCGCCATTGAGATTCTGTGGGGCGAATGTGCATACTTTCAGGGTTCTCCCATCCAAAATCAAGTGTCGTATAGATCAGACCGCCATTATTCAATTCGATTGAATGTGAGGTTCCCAGAAAACCACCAATAGATGCACGTAGCTTCATTGGGATCTGTGGTTGTTTTAATGCCTTCATGCGCCAAGACGTAATCCGAAATTTAAAAAATCCTAGTCAGCAAAATAAAAGGTGTTCTTGCAATTGAGGCCATTTGAAAATGTAGATATTAGACGGGATGGGATCATGACTACATTTGTACCTCATTCTTCTTAGGGTCTCGATCCAACGATCAGTTTCGATAGTGTCAGGAACGATTAAGAAACCCCATCGGCCGGCAATTGAAGCAGCCAATAGGCTTCCTAAAAAGTATTTTGATTTTGCATTTTCTACTTCAACAGCGATTCCAACCACGGAATTTTGGTTAGGTTCAGAACGGAATCCATATTCACGATCATTTCTGTCAGGAAAAACACAACAGGGAATCAATTCATCGACGACCGACTTTAATATATCAGCATACTGATTGAACATATTTCTATCTAATTGCGCTTGCTCTTCAGTTCTGTTTCCCTTGGTTCCGATTGGGCCAAATGTAAGGTCAATCTTGAAAGACCTTTCGTGCAAGTCATCTGTCTCATGATTAAATATGTCAAGCTTACCGTGACAAATCAGCCCTCGCCGTTGAAGTTCAATTTTGAGAAAATTTGTAACAGTTCGTTCTTTCATTCCTTCACCTAAAAAGTGTTGCATCCTAAGCCGTCCAGTGTTTTGTAGTCAAGTCAATCATAGCAGTAAATCTGTATTTGCAATGTACTCATTATAACCATTCGATTTTAGAACAGGAAACCCTTGGTCAGATTCCAGTCTCTCGATAATAGAATAGCCTTTCATAATATAGTTTTTTATAACAATTTTATTCGATGACTCTTGCAGGCAAGGTATAATCGACGTTCTTTCAGTAAAATGGCTTTTATTTTCAAATATCTGAGGAGGTTTTTTTAAATATTTTGAAAGATTAGCCTCGGCTTCAATCGAATTTTTGTAGAGCAATATTTCCGAATAATGCTTTAGCTGTTTTGTTTCTGGGTGAACTCCAGTGGCCAAAGGAATCTTATTTGATTCGAAATAACATGACAAAATGCTTTCGTCACAAACTGGCACATCGGAAACGGTGAAACCCACATGCATCCTGCCCCCATTTATTATGCAAGAAAGTATAGAGTATGAATCATCTCCTAAACTTTTCCATTTTAATGATTTAAAAATATTATCTAGATTATTTTTAACGAAAGCCTCTTTCCGTTTAATTTGGGTTGCAGCTTCCTCCAATCTTTGAACAGTATTGTAATGTGAAATAGGAGAATCTGCGGTTACGATTGATTTAATCTCACCTATCAGAATCGTTTTGCCTATGCGAAATATCAAATCGATTTCCTCCTCTTCTTTACCAAATTTAAATCGACGATTTACGGCACGATCATAATCCTTAAATAACTCGTTTTCTGTTAAGGCATCATTTATTTCACGAAGTACTGTCTGTTCGTAAACAAGCCCTTTACCTTCAAGGTCAACACCTAGCGAAACCAAAAAATGCTCAGTCAATCTTTGCATGTTTGGGCTAGTCAATGAACCAGTCGACACAGCATACAAGTTATTGTTTACAGAAACAATAGGGTGGCACCATAGATCACATTCCGGATTTCCTGTATGCTCCAAAAAATCAAATATTTTGCGGACTAGCTCGAAGTCTATACCTATGGCCTTAGATGTTGCTTTCTGTAGATCACTTTTAGGCAATTTGGGACAAAAGTGTAGAAGTTTATTAAAAGTCCAATATTCATTATTTATGGGAAATCCACTACGTAACTGTAAAGACAATATTGAGAGAACTCTAAAAACCTCAAGCAAATTAAAAACGGAGAACCCAAACTGTTTAGCGTCACTTAAAACCTGATTCCCGAATTGATCGGACAAGTCCTTAGTATGACATCGCCATAAAAAATCTAACAACTGGATTTTTTGATCTGCCTTTGGTAAACTTATTATTTCACAAATTCTTCGTTTGCCAGATTTCCTGAAACAAATGTAGTTATCATGTTCTATAAAGAGTTGACTGCTTGGAGAATCGAATATCGACATGTATTGAGCTGCAAGTTTCTGGATTCTCATGTGACTAACCTCAAACCCCACTTCAATATCAGACAAAGGTTGGGATATTTGGAAAACCTTAAGTTCTTCTGAAATACATTTGAAGCTGTAATTTGACCATAATATTGCAGCCCAATAGTCTTCATAAATCCCATATAATTGCGAAAGACCCATTTCTTTTCCAACAAATGATAATTTATCTATCGGAGCAGAACCCTTTCTTAAATGTTCTCCCTTATTTTTTCTTTGAATACAGAGTGAAACAGCCTTCTCGATACCATCAATTGATCCGTTAGCGACCTCCTCAAAAGTCATTTCATTTTTATTCAGAGTGTTTTTGGTGGTTTTTCTGGAAACATTTAATCCGTCCCTAGTAAATTTTTCTTTTAAAATTTGGTGTGTATTCCGATTAGAATCGGATAAAAATGCAGTAATGATTTCATCATTTGTCATGTCAGGTGCGCATTCTTGGTACAACTCCCTGAGGCAAATCCGAATCTCTTCCAGTAACTCAAAGATCACTATTCCAGCTTTAAACAACTCAACATCTCTTTCTGAAACGGGTTGGTTTATTGAATCAAACTCTTTCTTCCAGCTTGCCAAAGAAAACCCTCTTTGGGTTGGTTGCTTTAGTTTGTTTTCCCTTATTTTTTTAAATAAATGTGACATTTAACTTACACTCATAATCTAAACAGATTTAAACAAGAGACCTGACCCCGAAAGAAGGACAAAATAATTAGAGACCTGCCGAGGATCTGTTTTTATGTCAGAATGTTTTGTAATCCCCCCATTTTGAGTAGCCGCGAGAAGTAGAGGGTTTTTATGCTGCCTCGAGTTTCATTTGAGGCGTGATTCCTCCCAATGCGGTGTGGGGTCGTTCGTGATTGTAACTCCACATCCACTGGGTGGCAAGCTCCTGTGCCTGTTCAATGCTTTCAAAGAGATGCAGATCCAACCATTCATGGCGTGCCGTTCGGTTGAAGCGTTCGATGTAGGCGTTCTGTGTTGGCTTGCCCGGCTGGATAAACAGGAGCCTGATGTCCTGGGCAGCTGCCCAGGACATCAGCTCACGGCTGGCATATTCAGGGCCGTTGTCGCAACGGATGCAGGACGGCTTTCCGCGCCATTCAATGACCTGTTCCAAGCTCCGGATCACCCTTGATGCGGGCAAGGAAAAGTCCACTTCGATCCCCAGGGCCTCACGGTTATAATCATCGATTACATTAAAGGTTCGGATACTCCGACCATCGATGAGGGCATCGCTCATGAAGTCCATTGACCATATTTCATTCTTGTTCTTTGGTGTCTCCAAAGCATCGGGCTTATCTCTTTTCTGCCTCTTCCGGGGCTTAATTCGCAGATTTAGCTCGAGTTCACGGTAGATCCGATACACGCGTTTATGGTTCCATTCAAAACCTTTCACGTTGCGCAGGTAGTCAAAGCAGATCCCAAAACCCCAGCGCCGATGCGAGGTAGTCATGCGCAAAAACCAATCGGCGATCTGTTCGTTCTCGGTGCTTAATTTTGCTTCATAGCGGTAGCAGGATTCACTAATTCGAAAGGCCGCACAGGCCGTCCGGATCGTGCATCTCTGCTCCTCAACGACTTTCTTAACCATCTCCTTGCGCTGAGATAGCTTCACCACTTTTTTTCAAGCGCCTCCGAGACGATCTCAGCTTTTAGCCGTTCCTCCGCATACATTTTCTTGAGCCGACGATTTTCGGCCTCGAGTTCTTTGAGCCTTGCCATCAAAGATGCATCCATCCCTCCGTATTTTGCCCGCCACTTGTAAAAAGTAGCCGCACTCATTCCGTGCTCCCTGCAAAGATCCGGTACTTTCACTCCTGACTCTGCCTGCTTCAATATCGCCAAAATCTGGCTGTCGCTGTATTTCGATTTCTTCATGTGTCGTCGTCCTTTTTTCGGTTGTAGATTACTCTACTTATGACGACCACTCTTTTCTGGGGGGATTACAAGGGAAGCTGAGAATGGAATAGAGTTTGCGAAAGATTTCGTCACCGATCTGTCTTCGAATTATTTCACCCGAACAGAGGCCAAAGACTTACTCCAAATGACCCGCTCTACGTTCTTTGATTGGACCAAACGTGAGGCCATTGATTTCATTCTGATTGGGAAAGTGAGCCTTTTCCGAAAGGACGTAATCATGGAGAAACGAAGGGCGGCTTGAGGTACTAATTGTATTTATTCTTGGTTTTCAGGAGGAGGAATATCCCAAAGAACTTCTGAATTTGTTACGTCTCCTATACCATACGGGTCAACTAATTCAGATATATATTCACCAGATGCCGTAGTCCCAGTAGTTTTACGGACTGCAAAATGAAGGTGGATTCCAACCGGTTTTGTTGGTGGGGCTTTATCACCCACATACCCTATATGATCTCCTCTTTTTACTTCAGCATAGCCATTGGTTCGAATCTGTTCCTCGACCCCATCTGATAAATCATCTGCATGCAAATACCACGTAGAATATCCAGAGGAATGAATAATGTAGAAGGTATGGTAGTCATCCCATGAGTAGATAATGTTGGAGAACTTCTCTGCGATTGAGTCATTTCTCCAAAAATCAGACTGTTCAGAATCCGTTATCTCAGTCGCTAAAAATAGATTGCCACTTGCTGCCGCTAAAATCTTTTTCCCACGAGTTTGAGGATAATCATACCCTCTATGTCCATCATAGCTTAAGTAGTATTGCTTGTCGTTAGGCGCATATAAATCATTATAATTGAGTAAATCAAATTCGAAATATTTTGAGGCATCAGAGTGCGCATATTCTAGTATAGCAGGAAGTTCCCCATCATCTGGTGTAGGATCATACAGTGCTCCCTCAGCAACCTGTCCATCGTATGCAATGATTTTTCCGTCGCCCTTCTCACTGTGATCTTGGATAGCACTACAGGTATGAGTGTAAGGATTCCCAGTCTCTTTTGGTAAAGGCCATGAGAATTTCATAGCTCCCGAATTTGCTTCATCAACAATCCGATATACACGCATGCTGTCAATCTCTCGAAGGTCTTTCACAATTAGGGGCGCTGTGCTTACCGGCATTGTCATAAGGTGTGCCCAATTTACTAAATTTGTAGATGTCTGTATTGAAATCTCTTTAACTGATTCAGGCACTGCAATTTCAAATCTATAGACCTCAGAGTCATCGACGATAGGGTTATAAACTTGGGGTTGGAACTCGGCCTCTGGTGGTGGCGCATTGGAAGATTCTTCAGTGATTACTGAATTCGTTTTAAGTTCAACCACTCCATATGTATCTATATCATTCATTCCCGTGTCATTCCAGTTGCCACCTATTGAAGATTTCATTTGAGCGTAAACTTCATTTGAAAGAGAAGGTTCTCCATCACCCCACTTCGTAAAAGTTACAGGTTCACCTGATGCCCACTGCCAACTGGTGTTGTCCTCGTTATCATCATACAGACCTATCCATAAATTTCTATCAACACCTCCCCACTGATGCCAAATCCAATCCATTTCTTCCTGATTTCGAATAGTAGCAAGATGCCCTCCTAGCAGTCGTGCTGTAGCCTCTGCTTCTTCCCAAGTTGACGGCTCAAGTAGGACGTAGATAATTCGGTTTTTGGGGTTTTTTGCTAATTTTACGAGTTTTGGAAGTGGGTATTCTACAACAAAATTTTTCAATTCTGTAAACCCTGAAACATCATGTGAGATATCATTCCAGAAACCATTTGAATATATCTGCAGATAGTTTTCATCCGTCGTATAAGGGAGATGTGCATTATTATTTGGTTCAGGTGAGTCCCAGTTGGTGAATTCAAATTTTTCACCCGTAACCCATGCCCACCCCCCATCAGGTTCCGCACTGCCTTCTATTTGGTAACCTCCTATCCATGGATTATCAGTAATGATAGTTTGGATAAAATCGTTTTCCGCTTGGGAAGTGATCGTAGCCAAATGACCTCCCATTGCTTCAGCTTCTATTTTTGCTTCACTCCAAGTTAAGTTATCGGTGCGGGTATGAAATTCATATCTGTGGCCATTACCGCCTTTCGTGATTGGCCAAATAATTATAGGTTCAGGGGTGATACTAGTATCTTGAATTAATAATGCCTCAATTTTGAACTGAGTAGAAATAAGCTCTGGAAATTCGGTTGATAATTCAATCGTCCCAGTCAAAGTGAAAGGGTCTACGTTATCTGTGTTATTATTAGGAAATAAAAAGGAAACACCATCCCAACTTCCACTTGGAGAAATGGGCGCAAATAAGCTAAACCCTTGACCGTTAATATCCCCTCCTGAAAACTTCAGAGAAGCGGGTCCTGCAGAAATACTTAGAAAGATCCGGTTAAACCAATTCCCCGGACTAGTTGAAACTGAAGATTGGGGACTGCCACTTGGAGTCACTGAAGTCTCCACGTTGCCATTCCCCAAAAAATCATAAGTTAATTCGAAAGAATTATTGCCATTAATTATCCAAGAAAAATTGGCTGTGTCTGAGATAAAGTTTCCGTTACCAGTACCTAATTCATAACTACTACTACCACCAGCTCGACTAATTGAGGTGGCGACCAGAGTTGAACCGGAGTTGGATACTGTATTATCCCATTCAACTTGGTCATTGAAATCCTGAATAATAATCGGAGAAGCCTGAATAATTCCACTTGATAAGAGGAGGACCACACTCACCATTATAGGACGCAGTTTTCTGTGTTTCATTTGGGCCATTTCTGTTTTTCCAAAAAAAGAGTTAACAAAAACCTTATTCAAACACATGCTCATTATGGATAAAGTCAATAGCTAATACAAATATAACCCCTTTCCTTTTTAGTCGATGTTTACGACAACAAGTTAGGCCTAATTTGGGCACTCTTTTGGTTACAGGTTATGATTTTTTAGAAATATTCCCGGATGATTCGCAGGATGATACGACAATTTCAAGCAGGAAATTCTTCTTCAATTATACACATACCCTTTATTCATAGGCATTTATGAACAATAAAATCTTCCCCAATCAGGGGGGCGCCTCATAACCTGAAGGTCGTAGGTTCAAATCCTACTCCCGCTACCAAATTAAAAATCCTAATTTCTTCCGAGAAGTTAGGTTTTTTTTTGGCCTAAAGCCAAAGAAATTCGAGGTTTTGGCCTACAAAAACTGAACGCACATACACAAGTTTGTCGCCGCACCCTTTATAGCCGTGGGAGCAGACCCTGACTGAGGAACTCGCGGGTGGTCATTCCTGTGATCTGTTTAAAGGATCGGATAAAGTTTGCCGGGGTGGAAAATCCGAGCCGGTTTGCAACTTCTTTGACGGTGAACTGTCCATCAAGCAACCATTGACAGGCCAACAACATCTGTTTTCGAATAATATATTGGTAGGGGGAAACACCGGTATGTTGTTTGTAAAACCGGCAGAGGTTCCCTCGACTCATATTCAGCTCTTCGGCAAGTTCGATCAGATCGATCCGCCCACCGGGTAATCGTTGTTGGATCAAAGTTTGAATTTGCTTTATTAACAAATCTTCTTTGCTTTCCGGCACTTCTGCAGCTGCGCTGGCGAGCGCACTGATTAAATCCATCACCAACGCGCTGGCATCCGGGGCTGGCAAAAACAAAATGGAATCCCGCACCCGGGCCAAATACAAAAACCGGGCAAGAATCGGAGAGCTTTTCGGCAACGATACCACGCGGCCCAACCGTTTGCCAAATTCCCGAATGAGTGGAGCCAAAGGGTCTAAATTGAAATTGACGTAAAAAAATTCCCAAGGCTCCCGGGTACCCGATGGATACGCATAGGCAATTTCAGGATCGTGGGATTCGCAAAGAAATCCGGTTCCTTCCGGCAATGCATGCCTCCCATTCCCATCGGAAAATTCTCCGACACCGCCCAGGGTATATTGAAAAATGCAACAAGGATCATCCAGGGCCCGGGTTGCCCCCCGTTGACCATAATCGGAACGACAACGGGTCTCGATCCCCATGCGTAAAGGATAGGCGAAGCGTGTAGACGCTCCACCGCTAACAACGACATCCCGAAACTGAACTTTTTCTGAAACCATAAATTTTTGAGAGCCCCCTGATTTGTTAATAATTGATACTTTAGAAACATTAATGAATATTATTAAAGCTTCAAATTAAATCTTAATCATGAAAAAACATTCATATATGATAACATTGGAGGTTTTTTAATGATTAAGTCCATTAGCTATTGGAGCATGAAAGGAGGTCTGAATGGCAGTTGCAGTATTGATGAGGCCGCCTTCCAAGCCCGTGAAGCAGGCTTTACCGGATTAGAATTGTGTATCGCTGAAGTAGGTGTGTTGACACCGTCTACAGATCAGGAAACTTGCGAACAATACCGGCAGACCATTTCAGATCAGGGACTGGTTTTTGAGACCTTGGCCAGTGGCATGAGTTGGGCCTATTGCCCCACGGATCCGGATCCGGATATTCGCAAAAAATCTATCGAACTGCATCAGGAAGCTCTCCGGCGCGCAGCTTGGCTGGGCTGTAAAGCCATGCTTTTTGTTCCGGGAGCGGTCAAGATTGTCTGGGAACCGGAATTTGGTCCTGTCCCCTACGACCAGGCGGTTCAATGGGCCCGTGAAGCCATCGAAGCCTTGTTGCCTGTCGCGAACGAAACCGGGGTGGATCTCTGTATCGAAAATGTCTGGAACGGTCTGTTTTATTCCCCCCTCGAATTTGCGGCCTTCATCGATTCATTTGACCATCCCCGCTTAGGCATCTATTTGGATGTGGGAAATCTTATGGGGTACCATCAACATCCTCCGCATTGGATCGACATCCTCGGCAACCGCATCAAAAGGGTTCACATTAAAGATTTCAAATGTGCCGTCGGCAGCATGGAGGGTTTTTGTGATTTACTTGAGGGCGATGTCCCCTTCCCCGAAATCATGAAAGCTTTGGTACGGATCGGCTATGACCAAACCGTGGTTGCGGAAATGATGCCTCCCGATAACAGCCTGCTTGAAAGAACCAGCAAGGCCATGGATCAAATTTTCAGCACAATTAAACTCTGACACTTTAATTAAGGATTATACGACATGACAAAAGTAGGCATTATTGGAATGGGCATGATGGGATCCACCCATCTGGACGCATACCGCAAAATAAAAGATGTGGAAGTGGTTGCGGTTGCAGATCTCATTGAAGAACGCCGTGAGGGGCAAAGCAACACCGGGGGAAACATCGAAGGGCAATCACAAGGAGGGAATGATTTTTCTTCTTTCCGTAAATATGCAGAAGGCATGGAACTCATTGCCGACCCGGACATTGAACTAATAGACATTTGCTTACCCACGCCACTCCATCTGGTATTTGCAGTTGCGGCCTTAAAGGCGGGCCGGCATGTGCTGGTGGAAAAACCTTTCACCCGTAATACCGGGGAAGGCAAAGCGTTGGCGGAAATTGCAAGCCAGTCCCAAGGCATGTTGATGTGTGCCATGTGTATGCGCTTTTGGCCGGGGTGGAGCTGGCTCAAAAAATCTGTGGATGACCAGCGTTTCGGTAAAGTACTTTCAGGTCAATTCCGCAGAGTTTCCAGCCATCCGGGTGGCCCCTTCTACAGTGATGGGGAAGCCTGTGGAGGTGCAATTCTGGATCTGCATATTCACGATACCGATTTTATTCATTATTGCTTCGGAATGCCCAATGCCGTTTTCAGTCGTGGATACAGTCATCACACCACCCATATTGACCATGTAGTGACACAGTACCTCTATGATGATCTTCCATTGATCGTCGCCGAAGGTGGATGGGCTTTACAAGCGGGTGCTCCTTTTCAAATGCAGTATACCGTGAATTTCGAACAGGCCACTGCGGTATTTGATTTGGCAGCCGACGCCCCCCTCACCCTCATACAAAATGGTGAAAGCCATCCTGTGGATCTGCCGGAAGGAATGGGATACGAACATGAGATCCGCTACTTTCTTGATTGTATCGCCAAAGGCAAAAAACCCGAAGTTGTGGTTCCGGAAAGTGCTGTAACCTCCGTTCGAATTGTGGAAGCCGAAGTCGAAAGTATCCGCACCGGAAAATCTGTACAACTATGATGCATGCGTCCCTCATCCCCGTACCCCGTATGATTCCACGGGACAACTCGCCTCTGCGAATTGCATTGGCGGGTTACGGCAATATGGGACACATTCATTTCAAAGCCATCCAATCCCTGCAAGCGGGTGATACCGAAGACTATTACAAGGCTGACCTGCCTCAACATATTCATAGAATACGGGTTTGTGGGATCTGTGATTCAAATCCCGACAAGCAGAGCCTTTTATCCGGGCAGCGTTTTTATCAAAACTGGGATCAATTGTTGGAGGAACAAAGACCGCACGTGGCCATTATCGCCGCTCCCACTGCGGTTCACTATGAACTCGCGATCAAGGCCTTGAAAGCCGGCATTCATACCCTGGTCGAAAAACCCATCAGCCCGACCTTAAAAGAATGTCAGCAGTTAATTCAACTGGCAGAACAACAAGGGTGCAGACTTCTGGCCGGTCACGTGGAACGGTATAACCCCGTGGCCATCAAACTGCATCACTTGATCCATGTTGAGGGTCTACGCATCGATCACTATCAATTCGAACGCACTCAAACATTTCCCTCGCGCATTCCGGACGACATCATTACCGACAAACTAATCCACGACCTGGATCTGGCCCTCCATTTTTTCGGATCCGTCACTCAAATTGAATGCCTCGCATGTAAAAGAGTCGAAGGGCGGATCATGGAAACTGAAATTCAATTGACTCACGGAAACGGGATCCGGGGCCAACTTTTTGTATCCTGGCTGGTTCCCCCGGAAGCACCAAAATACCGGCAGGTGTATTTGCAGGAAATTCATGGGGACACTTATCATGGTGATTTTATCCGCAAACAGCTCACCCGGAATAACGTGAATTTACCCTGCGGGGTCCAAGGGTGGAGTGCACCCGAAAACAATCAAATCAAAGATCAATTGGTGGATTTCCTGGCCTATTGTCTCGAACCCGTTCCCGGTATTCCTTCCCCTCTACTTTCACCAGCCGAAATGCAGGAATCCATCTGCATCATCGAACAAATCAGGAGTCTAAGTCATCATGTTTAAAATCGGAGTCATGTTAGAATCATTTCGTCTTCCCTTACAGGAAAGTATCCAGGCCGCAGGAGATCTTGAGGTAGACGGTATCCAACTTTATGCCACAGGGGGTGAGACACATTTCTCAAAATTGCAAGGAAGCTTCTTAAAGGACTTCTGTAAGCGTTTGGCAGATGCCCGGTTGGAAGTTGCCGCAGTTTGTGGGGATTTCGGGGGGCATGGATTTACAATTGCCTCTGAAAACGTCAAACGAATTGACGACAGTAAACGGGTCATCGAGCTTGCAGGAAAACTTAACAGCAAAGTCGTCACCACCCATATAGGTGTACTCCCCCATGACCCCACACATCCCCGTTATCAATTGATGAGCAAGGCCTGTAAAGAACTCGGCCTTTTTGCAGTCGAACATGGTATTACGCTCGCCATAGAAACCGGTCCGGAACCTGCAAATGTACTCAGGAAGTTTCTTGATGATTTGGGGCCGGATTCCGGTGTCGGCGTAAATTTTGATCCGGCAAATCTGGTGATGGTTTGCCGGGAAGATATTCCAAAGGCCGTTGAAATACTGGCACCGTATATTGTGCATACCCACGCCAAGGACGGGAAGAATTTACAGCCGGTTGACCCCGAAATTCTCTATGGCATTTTTGCGGGCGACCCCAAACCGGAGGGATATAAAATCGGTGATTACATTCTGGAAACCCCCTTGGGTGAAGGAGATGTCCCCTTCCCCGCTTATCTGGACGCACTGCGCAAGCATGGTTTCAATGACGGATACCTGACCATTGAAAGGGAAGTCGGGGAGAATCCCCGTCATGATATTGCCATTGCGGTGAAGTACCTTAAGCGCCTTTAACCGTCAGGCATCCAGTTGCCAATCCGGTTTTCCCTCATAGACCCAGCGGTAGTAATCCGCACGTTTTAATTGGGTGGCCGCGGCCTCATCGATAAACACTTTTGCCCGGGCATGGTGTTGCAAAATGGAGGCGGGAACCACCGAGGCAACCGGACCTTCCACCATGGAAGCGATCGCTTCCGCTTTCTTTTCTCCGAAAGCCAACATCAAAATACAGCCCGCATCCATGATGGTCCCGATCCCCATGGTAATACAATGATGGGGAACCCTGGAATCATCGTCGTTAAAAAAGCGGGCGTTGTCTTTCAAGGTCTGCCGGGTTAAAGTCTTGATCCGGGTACGTGAAGCAAACGAAGATGTAGGTTCGTTAAAACCAACATGGCCATCCGAGCCGATTCCCAAAACTTGAAGATCAATGCCCCCTGCCTCCAGGATGGCTTGTTCATATTCCGCACATGCCAGCGGCACATCCGCAGCCATGCCGTCTGGAATATGCACATTCTCCGGCAGGATGTTGATTTGACTGAAAAGATTTTTCCACATGAAGGTGTAGTAAGATTGTTCGTGATCACGGGGCAATCCTATATACTCATCCAGATTAAAGGTGGTGATCCCACTAAAATCCAAGCCCTCTTCCTGATGCAAACGAACCAATTCCTTGTATAACATCAGCGGGGTGCTACCGGTCGCTAACCCTAGTACCGCATTCGGTTTTTCCCGCACCAACCGGGCCACCAGACGGGCAGCCATTACACTGGTGGTTTCCGAAGTTTCTTTGATAATAATTTCCATTAAAATACTCTCTTTAATTGTTCAGCACCTTTGCCGATGGTAACGCCTTGATCAAGACAGACCACCCAATCACCGTTCTCCCATTTACGTAACCGGTACAAGGTTGCAAACGAAAAGTCCGGTGCGGACTTCCCCTGCCCGCCTACCAATTCACCCCCACGGCGAACGTTGTCCTGCATCCAGGCTGGCAATAAAAGATGATATGGATTTCTGGCGACTTCTTCCACATGCAACGAGGTCGCAGCCACCAAGTCCGCAACCTTTTCTGCTTCGCCTTCCACCATCAAATTCGGATCATCCATCGCACCCCAATATTCGGTTTCCACTACCTTGCAGGAAAAATCCGGCCCCATTTTCTTTAAGGCATCCACCACCAAATGATGCGTGGATATATGCCGGGAATTCCAATCTTTCTCATGCGGAAAAAAAACGATTTCCGGTTGATGCTTCTTCAAAATGGAAACCACCTCTTCGCTCGTCAATGATTGAAAGCCCTCTTGTTCCTTATGGATATTCCAACCTAAATAGGCACAGGCATCCGCCAATTCGACCGCCCGTCCCGCCTGACGTTCCGGATTGCTGCCAAAAGTGACCGGGACATTGATAATTTGCATATCCGCTTCCTGCATCAGTCTGAGCGGAAGCAGACCGATGATACATTCGTCATCCGGGTGCGGCATAAACAACAAAACTTTTGCTGCCGATTCATTACAGGGGGTTTTACCGGAAACCGACAGACCTTTCGCCACCTCGATACCGGCTTCAATTCCCTGCACAAATTTCAAATACGGATTCATTGTTTTTCTCCAATTTTCGGCAGGCTCGCAGCTGCAACCGCCTGACCATGACGTTTATCCTTTTCACTTAAGGTAACAATTTCGATTTGTTTACTCAATTCCGGAAATTCTCCACGCAGCACTTCCTCAGCCTTTTCAATAATAATGCCACCGCCAACACCGCTAGTCACCCGTCCGAGCAACAGAATTTTCCGGAGTTCATAGAAGTCGGCATAATGCGCAATCGCATAGCCAAGATAGGTGCCGATGGTCGCATAGATTTTTGCCGCGCGTTTATCTCCCTCTGCCATCAGTTTTTGCACCGCCACCAACTGTTCAGGAAAAGGCATTTCCGCAGGGAGATGGATGCCTGCCAGGGGCACCAGTCGTGCCACGGCCTGTTGGGAAAAATACTGTGCACCACAGCCCGCATCCCCCGACCATTCATCAACGGGTGCATTCTCCCGGTAATCCACCGGAGCAAAAGCCAACTCGTTCAGCATCGGGGTAATATTTCCATTTTCGGTGACGTATCCCACCGCCTGACTTGTCCCCATTGCCAAACCCAACACTGCATTTTCTTTTAAAATCATGGAACCGGCCAAAGCCGTCACTTCCCCGTCATTCACAACCTCAAAAGGAACATTTTCCCAGCGGGCTTGCAGATCAAAAAAGATGCGGCGAACTTTGGATTGAAAATCGGCTTCCGATACGCCCCTAAAAAGAGAGGCCACCCGAACTTCATTGTTTACATACACTCCGGCCGCACTGCCTCCAATGGCATCCACCCGGGGCAAGTGGGCGGCCGCCCGTTCCAAGCTGTCTTGAATTCCTCGAATATGATAATCCGGATCCTTTTCAAAATATGGATTCCATTCCACCTCTTCAGAAAAAACGACTTTGCCATCCTGTACCGCGGCGCATTTGCGATCAGAGCCCCCCAGATCGAATCCAATTCGGCAACCATCCAAATGCCGGCCCAATGAAACAGCCTGTTCATTCGGTTGGGGAAGATCTTCAAATGCACAAGTCCGGATGTCCAAAGGGGTCAGATAACATTTTTCACCGAAAAATTTGTAGTCAAACCTGCGGATCCCGGTTGGCGAATAGATCGAAGCCAACCGGGTTGTGATCCCGTCACAACCGGAAATCAGAACTCTGGAAGCTCCCCGTTGCCATAACAAAAATTTCAAAATCCGCTCCAGATAAAATAAACTGCGGGACTCATTTTCAGCAGCTAGTGGCAGGATAAGAGTATTAAACAATGTACAGGTTTCATCCGGACGCAAAAGGGCCATCGAAACCGCTACCGGTTCACCCGAGGCTTTCACATCAGCTTGGTATGCCCGGTTCCATAAAACTGCAGGCAGGAAATCAGGATCTAAAACAGGGGGGGAAGCTTTTTGTAAAGTCATGGGTGCTCGCTCATGGTTAAAATGTAATTTATACAGCACTCAGACGGGTCATAAATATTAATTAAATGTCAATTATGTTTAATTCTTAACTATATTGTTTTTCAGTAAAACCCGTGTAATAACCAAAAAATGAATGAAGAACTTCTCAATATTCAGGAACCGGAAGACTATTTCACCGGACGGGGAACCAGTACGCTTTCCATGCCCACACATGTTCTGTTTTTCTTAAGAAACAGCAAAGAAATGTTGCAGCAGAATGCTTTGCACAATCGATCCCATCACCGTGCGTTACTCTGCTTTAATTTAAAAACGGAAGGACGTGTCCACCTCGACAACCTGGAAGTATCATTCAAACCGGGACAAGCATTGCTGATTTTGCCCTATCAGTTTCATCACTACAGCCAGCTCGGTTCACGCAAACTAAAATGGTTATTCTGCAGCTTTGTGATGGCTAACGTCAACTTTTTGGAACCCTTTCGGAATCAGGTTTTAAACCCCGGGGAGAAATCAAATTCAGGCCTGGAGGAAGTACTCAAGGAATGGCAGGTTCCCTCGTCCTCTTCTTTACAAAATGCACAGTTACAATGTGCCTTGCTCCGTCTTATCCTATCCTTAAAGCAAGATCGGCAGAACAGTTTTGAAACCCAGCCCGCCGCATCAGAAAACAGTTTAATCCGGAAGGTGAATGTATTTTTAGAGGAAGGAAGGGGTCAGACTGTAATTGTTCCGGATCTTGCAGAATCCATCGGTTATTCCGAATCCCGCCTGCGTGTACTTTTTAAACAGGCGGCCGGTATTCCCCTCGGGGCTTACCTTCACAATTACCGTATCACCCGCGCCATGGCATTGTTGCGCACCTCTTCCCTTTCGGTTGCAGATGTGGCGGAACAAGCAGGCTTCGGATCCCCCCAGGCCTTCAGCCGTATCTTTAAAAAATCAACCACCCTTACCCCCCGGGCCTACCGTCAAAATTCACAATAAAGATTTATACGTTTTGTTCGACAGAACAAATTGTCTTTACTGATTATGGGGTGTCTCCCTGTTCCTTGTTGAGTTCGATAAAGTAATCCCGAACCAACTGACGGTATTCACGGGGAATGCCGGACTCATCCATACTCGCCCCATCCGGATCGCTCAAATTCCGCATCCGAACCCAATCCGCCCGGCTGAGACCAATGTCAGAAACCCATTCAGGGACGCTTTCATCGTTTGGCCCTTTGTTGTCCTTTCCGCCCATGCTGCTTTCAGAAGCAGATGCAGTGGAGGAGGATTCAGAAGGTGGCGCGTCCATTCCCATTTCCTGTGCCATGGACTGACTCGCTTGCTGCAAAGCTTGAGCGGCAGCGGTGGCCTGGGCCGCGGCCTGACTTTGGGAAGGTTGACTTTGCGATGCGCTCTGAGCCGCAGCGGCGGCTTGAGCTGCCGCCTGCGCCATGGCGGCCGCGGCAGCTTCATTGGGTGCGGGCGGGGTCATTCCCGCCATGGATTGTGCAATCTCTGACATTTGAGCCGCACTTTGGCTCATGGCTTCATTGGAAGAAGGCAAACCGGGTTGCATGGCCGCATCCGACAAACCCTGCGCAGCCTCCAGAGCTTCGGATGCCAGTTGATTCAGTTCACTGGCCGTTTCGGTTAATCCAGCTTCCATCGCGGCTTCAGCAGCTTGGGCTGCCGCCGCCGCGGCGGCTTCGGCTGCTTCCGCTGAAGCTTGGGCGGCGGTTTGACTTTGGGTGGCCGCCGTTTGAGGTTGTGCGGCCGTGGCCGCCTGTTGAGAGGCCGCCGCTTGCTCCTGGGCTGCGGTAGCGGCTTGCTGGGCGTTTTCCGCAGCCGCTTGATCTTCTGCAGTACCACTTTCCTGTGCTTGTTCCGCGGCCGCCTGGGCCGTTTCCTGCGCTTGATTGGCTGCTTCCTGGGCTGCTTGCGCCTGCTGTTGAGCGGCGGCGGCCTCGGCCTGCATGGCTGCTTGGGCGGGTGTCTCTGCCACGGCTTGGGCTGCAGCCTGGGCATCCGCTGCCGCTTGTTGAGCTGCCGAAGCTTCCTGCTGTGCCTCTGCGGCGGCTTGCTGTGCATTTTCTACGGCCGCATTCGCAACCTGTTCAGCCTGATCCTGCGCGGATGAAGCCTGTGCCTGTGCTTGAGACGCCGTTTCCTGGGCCTGATTGGCCGCGTCCTGGGCTTCCTGTGCCTGTTGATTTGCTTCAGCTGTTCCCGCTTCCTCAGCCGCTTGTTGGGCTTGATTGGCAGCCGTCTGTGCTTCGGTTGCGGCCTGTTGTGCCTCTTGGGCATTATGTTGAGATTCCGCGGCCGCCTGTTGAGCATTGGCGGCGTCCTGTTGACCACTGTCCATCTGCATTTGAGCAGCCTGTTCCTGGGCTTGGGCCGCCTGCTGTTGAGCCTGTTCGGCTGTTTTCTGGGCTTCACTGGCTGCCTGTTGGGCCGCCTCTGCAGCCGCATCCGCTTGGGGATTGTCTGATTGCGCCGCCGCCTCCTGTGCTTGGCTTGCGGCTTCCTGAGCCTGTTGGGCCTGCTCCTGGGCGGTTTCCGCCGCAGACTGGGCTTGAGAAGCGGCTTGTTGGGCAGAGGCGACATCCTCACTGGATTCCAAAGCCTGTTCCGCATCCTTTTGCGCCTCCAGCGCCGCTTGTTGCGCGGCCTCTGCCGCCTGTTGCTGAGCCACGGCTTCGCTGAGGGCCTGATCTAAATCGGGGGTAGCGGTTTCCAAGGCCAGCTTTTGTTGTTCAATTGCTTTTTGTTGAGCAAAATACGCCCGTTGCTCCACCTTTTTGGCTTCGTTCTGCTCTGCTTTTACTCCCGGAAGATTCGGGGTTTCTTTTCCGGTTTCCTGCTCCCGGGTTTGCCGCGCCTTTTTCTGTTGGCTGTCGGCCTGTAATTGAAGCGCTTTAGCTTCGTCCTGCAATCTGTTTGCCTCCTCCTGAGCGACCACCGCTTGAGAAGTCCCGTCTTCCTTCAACAGCCTCAGCGCCTCGTCCTGGGCTTTTTCCGCTTCCAACTGGGCAATGTCCGCTTCCGATTGTGAAACCTCGGCCCGTTGCTGGTGAACCGCCATTCCGGAAAGTTCCATCTTTCCTGCCAGGTCCTGGGCTTTAATCACCAGCTCCTGGGCCGCCAAAGCTTTTAACTGGGCTTGCAGGGCATGATCCTGGGCCAACATCCACGGCGGCAACTCCACATCTTCCGCCAAAGCCGCAGCCGCTTCCGCATCTTCGGCGGCATCCTGCATATTCTCCGCGGCATCCTGGGCATTCTCCGTAAAATCCTGCAGGTGCTCATCGTCTTCGGCCAAGGCCGCAAGTTCCTCAGCCAACGCTTCCTGCTGCGCTTTCCATTCCTCCAGGTTTTCTTCCCAGTCTTCCGCATTCGCCTGCTCCGCCAACGCATCCTGTTGACGGTTTAACTCTTCCAGTTCCGCCAAACGCAATGCATCCTCCGCCATCGCATCATTCAAGGCATCCAGATCTTTAATCTTTGCCAATGCATCATCAATATTGGATGCAAGATCTTCCGCGATTTCCTTCTGAGTCTCCAACTGATCGGCAAGCAATAACTCTTCTCCCAGATTACGGGCTTCATGAATTTCTTCATCCACAACTTTTTCGATGCCTTTGGCCACCGGATCAAAAACCCCGTTTTCAAGTTCGGCCACCAGTTCACTAAGTTCCTTTTCCGTCTTCTCCAGGCCCTTGCGGATTTCATCTGCTTTCTCCAAAGCCTCCGTGGATTTATTAACCGCCAATTCTTTGTTCACCTCTTCCGCCTTCCGGCTCAAGGCCTCTAAATCCGATACCGCATTTTCCAGGGCCGCGGCCGTTTTCTCATATTGTTCTTTTACCTGTTGACGCACAAAGTTATCCCGCCCCTGCTCCAGAACAATTCGGAAACTTTCACTCACGGCCTGATTGGGTCCTCCCATAGACTCAGGTAAATTGTCATAAGCGACCAGGGCCACATCCAATGTCTGGGCCCCGTCAATTTTCAGCGCCTGCAAGTAAAGCGGAATACGAACCGGCCAGGCGCCATTCACTATCTCCCCAAAGTCTTGATCGATAAAAATCTCTTTGCTTCCGTCAAAGGTTACTTTTAATTCACACTTTGAAATACCGAAATCATCACGCAGGTTATATTCCAAGGTAAGAAAACCATCCGGGGGAAGAATCAATTCACGATTCCCGGGCTGAATCAAATCGATTTCGGGTACCTGATCCCCCGTTACAGAAAAGACATGATTCAGAACCGGTTTGTTTTCAAAGCCCTCTTGGCTGTTCATTTTCACTTGCCAATCAAAACTGCGTGCACGACCGCTGACCGGGAAAGCCCATTGCAACAATTCTCCCTTCTCGGTTGCTCCCCATTCTCCGGCCCCCAATTCCTTGCCGTCAAAAACCAAACGGGCATTTTCCAAAGGAATATTGCTTTCGATGGCCAATTCAATTTCACTTCCAGCCAAGGCTTGAATGCGGCCCGGAGAAAAGCTTTCCGAGTAAGCGTCCAGACCCGTATAGGCCGGTGGTTTTATGCGCAAATAAACCTGGGTTACTTCTGGACGGGGAAAGACCTCAACTTTATGAAAACGGCTGAGGGCATGACCGGAACGGATTCGATATTCGAAATTTTCTCCCACCCTCGGAAAGCCGGTACTGAAAAGCTTCTGTTCCCCCGCCGGATCCGCAGATTGCATATTCTCCACCAATTCCGGTCTCCCTTCCCAACGGGTGCGTAGCTCAACCACCCGGGAATTGGCTTTGGCAAAACCGACTTCAATGGTGAGTGGATCCCCAACAGCCATGCGGAGATCTCCCGGCTGAATATCCAGCCGGTCCGCCATGGCCCCACCCACATCCGCGAACGGTGCCACGGCCCGCACCAATAAACGGGCGGAACCCGCGGGCCACACCACAAACAACAGGAGATAAACAAAGGCAATGACGCCAAGGGAAATGATGACCCGTTTGGCCGACTGCAAAGTAAAAAGCTGTTGGGGCAAAACGACGTCCGCATCCTTTTCCGCATCCATCACCAACTGATTCAATAATACCGGCGAAAATTCTTCCCCCTGTTTATATTGGCTGGTCAAAATTTCCACCGTGGAACTGATTCGTTCATCCTGAAGATTCTCGCTCCGGGTCTCAATGATACGCGCAATTTCCGATAAAGAAAGTTTACGGCTTAACGGACGAACCAAATACCAGAAAACCGAAAACGAGATGACCGCGAGTGCGCTCAAACTCAGCAACCAGCGGATGCCGGATGAGAAAAGCAAAGTGGCGGCATCAATCACCATCACCGCAAGCAAAGTAATTAAAGCGATGGAGAGAACGGTAAACAGGCCGCGCAGAAAAATAATCCGCCGGATACGCTGGGAAGTAACCGCAAGCTTGTCCGCAATCGGTTTGGGAAGGTGCTCAATACCTAAAGTACTTGAATCATTCATAACAGACCTCCTTTTCTTCTCAGCAACCATTCGGATGTGATGATAGAGACAATAAGCAAAAACAGAACCCAATGATCCCAAAGCGTAATATCCGCACGTTCAAGTTCTTCTTTGGATCCGGGACCGAAGGCGTCTTCAAGTTTATCAAGCTGGGACAAGGAAAGCAATTCGGCATTTCCCGCCCGCGAAATGCGCTGGGCAGTATCTTCATCCGCGGAAAACTCACTCCATTCGACCGGATTAAAAGCAGTTGCGATTCTGAACTCAGTTTCAACCGCTTCCGTTCCTTCTAATTTCACTCTCGATTTGGATGACGAAACCAGACGGATGGGATAAGCACCGGGTTCTTTAAACGGACCGATTTCCACATCATACATGCCCTGGGATTGCTCGCGGTACTGAAGCGTATGCCGGGACATCACAATGCCATCCTTGAGCACTTCCACATCAAAGGCTTCTCCGGTAACCGGCTTGTAGTCCTGTTGAAGAATCCGTGCCGTGACTTTGATTTTATCATCGGGACTATATGTAATCGCATCCGTTCCCAAACGAATAAATTCATTGCCGGCCCTCAGACTTTCTCCGGCACCCCAGGTAGCCACCCGCCCCCAGAAACGGTGATGCAAGGTATCCCCTACCCGGTAACGCAAACGCCAAGTGCGGTCAAAGTTCAACATCATCACCCGGCCCAATCCATAGGACTGCACCACGATCAAATTATTTCGTTCTTTGATCTCATTCATTTCACGTATGCGGGCTGCGGTTTCCGCAGGATTCAAATCCGCAGTCACAAAATTCCGACTGCGTTCGGTGGTGGGTTGCGCATATGCCAAAATGGTGGCGGCCGGTTTTACATCTTTGGTGGCATACCGCCATTTTAATGGTGGCAGGTCTTCCCAAATTTGATCGCTTTCGGAGGCGCTGTTTCCCAACTGCATCATTGGATTCCGTCTGCCTTCCTGGGTCGTGCGCAAACGGTAGGACGGTTCAGGTGATATACCGGAAGAACCCACGGTCTGATCAAAAGTAATCGGCAGCAGACTTTGCAAATCCCGGTTTGCGAATTTGTGAGGCATGTAGGTCGGTCCCGCGATCACAATCAGGGCCGCCCCTCTTTCACTCACACAGGTTTCAATATAACCCAACTGTTCAGCGGTAAGAATATCGGATGACACATCCCCCAGAATAATCATGTCAAATTTCCGCCACTCCTCCAAACTGTCCGGTAAACGGGTGGCTTCCGCATCGCCAAAGGTACGGGAGGCCGATGCCATGATGTTGGGCCGGGGTGCCAAGCGCACAGAACTGTTGGTCGCAATATTGTCCGGTTCAGTCAGTACATATTGCAAATGAATGGATTTATCCCGTCCGTAAAACAGGTTTCGAAGGTATCGGAACTCCCATCGGGGGCGGGTATCCACCAATAACACATTGGTACGGTCTTCAGAAACCGCGGTTTGAAAGTCCCAACGGTTGTTTTCAGAAATCACTTCATCCGGCATTTTTTGCACCCGGACAGAATAGGACAAAATGCCATCTTCTTCCGGTTCATCTGTGAATTTTATCAGACTGCGATACTGATTGTCCCCTTCAGGAACCGAGACCGTCTTTTCATCCAAAACCTTCTCTCCACGCATGAACTTGACCGGAATTTGCTGACCCGCCACCCCATAGAGCTTCAGGTTGACCTCGGCTTTTAAGCGCTCACCCTTGAAAATAGACTCGGGGGCCACCACTTGGGTCACCGCCAAATCATGTCGGGGATTCCGGCTTCCGATCAACACCGGGTAAACCGGAACCGAGCGGTTCGCAAGTTGCGTGACCGGTGCTTCAGGATGTCCGTGAGCGGTATCGCGGAAATCACTCAATACCACCACGCCCGCCAACTGGTCAGGCGGTACATTTTCCAAAGTATAATCTAATGCTGTGGAAAGACGGGTTAAACGTCTCCAGTCCAGATTTACATCTTCAGTGGCTTCATCCAGTGCCACTTCGACTTTCCCGTTTTCGTCTTCCGTTTCAACCAGTGAAATTTCTTCAGGAGTCGCGGCAAAACCCACCACTTTCAAATCATATTTTTGGCCCAGCACATCCAGCAACCCCTGGTCGGGGTTTTTCAGAATACGTTTTAAAGTTTCCGAACGTTTTTCTTCCGCCAGCAACGTAAGGGAATCCCGCTCTTCCTGTGACAACATTGCAAAAAATTCTTCTACGGATTTGCCGGAAACTTTTCCGGTCATTTTTCCGTCTTCATCATAATCCCTGGCATTAAGAATCCCGTGGAAAATCCCCAAATCAATCCATTCGTTCACATCCCGTTGCGGATCTGACAATTCCATGGAGTCTGATTGGTCGACCAGCAATACCACTACCCGTTTTAAAGCCCGGTTTACATAGCGCTCCAACACCGGTTCGGAGAGAATCAGCAAAACCAGTGTGACCGCGGCCAGACGCAAAGCGGTGATTTTCCGGCTAATCGCTTGGGGTGCGACTTTACTTTCAATCCGGTAAAGGAACAAAACGCATTCCATAATTCCGGCACCGAGAAAAGAAAGAGCGGGCCAGGACCAGGGTGTGGCCAGCACCAAGCCGCGGGAAAGGGTTTCCAAAGAAAACCACAGCGTTAATGTGCCCACCACCCAGCGGCCCAGAAAATGTCCGGCCTGCAATCGTTTACCGGAGACCCGACGATGTAAAACCACCCAGGCACCCAGAAACAAAACCGCCAAAATACCCACCAGGAAACCCGGGAGCTGGCTGAGGAATTGAAGGGAGGATGTTGGAGAGTCAGGCATAAAGGAAATTAACCGTTTTTAAATTTATCCAAATGTTTCAAAAAAGAATCTTTGGGCTGATTGAGTTCCTGAAAATCCACTTTCAGGGTTTCACCCATTTGCCGTCGGATGGCGATCCATCTGCAAACCGCAATCTCGACCAATAACAAGGCCAATAAGGTTAAGGCAATGGGACGCCAAAGTTCTCTGCCGAATCGTGCACCTTCCACTGCCGAAATGAGTTGTTCGGGATTCAAAGCTTCCTGCCACAATAAATAGCGGCGGATTTTTTCACGGTCCTTTTCGTCCAAGGTTTGCAACTGACCTTCATTTCCACTGCGATAAAAAGACAACAACAATTGATTTTCACTGTTCAGCCAGGTTTGAAGCGGGCGATGAAGCACCTTCGGCAAATCAATTGCATACAATCCGGCTGAAAGTATGGGCGGGAGCTCCAACATTAACACTTGTTCCCGGGAATCTTTGTCCCCCATGACCTGCAAGGCCGCAGGAACCGCTTCCCCATTCTCTCCAATCAGCGTGGCAATCGCCTGATCCCCTTTCAGAGGTTGAATCAGTTGATTCCGCCCGTCCGCATCGGTCATCGGGATCATGCGCGAAAGATTCAAATTTGCACCCAAAGTGTATGGCACATTTAAATCCCCCATCCCCGCATCCACCAAGTTGTAAATCAATTGATGCAGTACCAACACAAAGGCCCTAGATGATGGCAGGTTGCTGTCGCGTGTATCCAATCCGGTTGAAAGTTGCACCACCCGTCCTGCACCTAAAGGATGGCTGATCAGAAAAGGATCTTCATTGCTTAAACGGAACCCTACTTTGGAATTCAAATCGCCACTTTCTTCAGGCGGAACCAACTTCCAATAAGAGCGGAAGACCACTTGGGCAAGATCCATGTTATTTGTACGCATCATTTCCAGCGCCGGATGTGCAAGACTGGCAGCCGAAAGCGTTAGTTCATCATCACTAACCTCATTGGCTTCTAATCCGGGAAATTGTTGTTCCCCGACTATCGCGGGTAATACCGCGTAGGCATTTAATTTCCACTGATTATAAAAGTCCGCCTGGGTTTGAGGTCCATGTGCCACCAGCAAGCCTCCTCCGGCAACCACATAGCGGGCCAGGCCATCGGCAGCGTCTTTGGGTAGACGGGGCACGTCCAAAAGCAGTATCGCGGCGTATTCGCTCAAATTTTTCATGCGGGCAAAATCGGCCGCGTTCACAACCTTCGGTTTTATCATGGACGAATCACTCTCCCCGCCGCGGGGAGCCAGAGCCAGAGCCGCAAAAGCAGTTGCCCGATCCATAAACTGCAAAGCAGGATTGCCATCGACCAACAAAACTTTCAACTCCTTCACCGGAGTGACAATCCTAGTGGTCCGGTTGTCCGCAGGCAAGTCGTCCGCCCCGGTCAGTTCCACTTCAAGAAGATGTGCGCCGGTTTTCGTAAATTGATGTTCAAAAGCCAAGACGCTTTCTGAATGTGGCGAGAGCTGACCCAATTCGTCATTTTGATAGGTTACCCCTTCAACTTTTACGAAAACTTCCCCCGGGGTGATCGCCTGATCCCCTGCATTTTTAATGGTCACATAAATGCCCACCGGACGGTCCAATCCAATACTGTCTCTGGAAAAGGTTACATCCGAAACCGCCGCATTTCTGATTTGCAAAGGCAGATCCAATCGGCGCAGAATCAATGGAGGATTTCCCGGCAATTGATTCACACTTTCTTTAACCGCAACCCACTCCCCCCGTTTTCCTGCCAGATTCCAACCTTCACGCTGACCGTCACTCATCAGAATCAATTGCTTGGCCGGGTTATTTCCCCGGGCCAAAGTCATCGCCGCCAAGGTCAAGGTTTCAGGAACCTTCATGGTCCCTTTCCCGGATGACACTTCCTGCAGGGCCGTGAGTACGCTGTCGCGGTCACTGATGGGACTGGCGATGGGCGCATAAGGGATGGATCCTCCCACGATCAAACTGAATGTACTACCCGCCGGAGCGGTTTCAAGCAACCGTGTCGATTCCGCAATGGCACGGTCAAAGTTCCGGACCCCGTCCACCTGCACATCCATTGAATCGGATGCATCCAAAATCAGTGCAATATCCCGCGCGCCCCGCGCACTGAAAATCTTGTTCTGCAAACGCTCTTCAAAGACCAATGCGACGCCGGAAAGCGCCATTAACAAAACCGCCAGCACCCGTAATCTGCGTTTCCATTTGGGATAAGTGGTCAAAATAAAAGAGCCGGCAATCGCGGCTGTGGCCATCAACATCATGGGCAAAACCACCAACCAGGACATCATCGAACCCGGCGTAATAAACGGGCGGGCCGCGACGAGCGCCAACAACAGCAACAGCAGACAACGCAGGCACATCAGCAAAAATTCTTCCAACAGAATTTTGCGCCGACGGCTGACCAGCGAATCTTTCAGGAAACGCATGGCGCCCCATTTCACCAATTTTGCGGATTTCCGGTTCAGAATATGAATAATGATGGGAATCGAAACCGCCAGCGTGCCCAACAACATGTAAAAGTTGAAAAAAGCCATTATTTTCTACGGTTTCGCCGCTCCATATAATCCACTAAAACCTGATGAATATCCTGTTTGGTATTTACAGGCACGTATTCTGCCTTCATCCGGCCGCAGTCTTTTTCAATTTTGGTGATAAATGATTTCACCTGTTCGATGTACTGCACCCGCAAACTGTTGGGGTCGATCGGCAGATCCGAAGACACGCCTTCCAGATCATGAAAGTTCAAAAAACCATTCAGCGGGAAAGTGATTTCTTCTTCCGCCATCACATGAAAAATGATCAGTTCATGGTTTCGGAAGCGGAAATGATGCAGGGCCTTCATCAGCGTTTCAGGGTCATCAAACAAATCACTGACCACCATGACCAATCCCCGGGGCGGTACCCGTTCTGCGATTTCGTGAAAAATCTCAGAAAGATCGGTTTCACCACCCGGCTGTAATTCATTGAGATGTTCCAGAATACGGCGCAATTGTTTTCCCTGACTACGGGCCGGTATATATTTCCGGACATGCTGATCGAAAGTCACCAGCGAAACACCGTCCTGCTGACCCAAAAACAGATAGGAAAGCATCGCGGCCATCCGCTGGGCGTACTGAAATTTTGAAAGCTTTTTCCCATCCACTTCACAGGCTTGTTCACCGGTATAATCCATGGAAGCCGAGGCATCTAAAAGGATGGTGGCGCGGAGGTTGGTTTCCTCCATAAATTCTTTTACGTAATAGCGGTCATTCCGGGCATATGCCCGCCAGTCGAGCTGACGCAGATCATCCCCCCGCACATAAGGACGGTGTTGGGCGAACTCTGAAGAAAACCCTTTGTTGGGACTCCGGTGCCGGCCGGTCAAAGTTCCGACCATCGGCTGCCGGGAAAGGAATTCCATTCGAGTAATCGATTGGATAGCCTCCGGTGGCAGCAGCCACATGTAATCGGGCTCCTGATTGGATGCGGATGGGGCCATGACTTAAATATCGATGGTGGATTTGGCTTTCACATGTTCGATCAGCTGGTCAATCACATCGTCACTGGTTACCCCGGAAGCTTCCGCATTGAAGGTGGTCAGCACACGGTGTCTTAATACCGGCTTGGCCGCCTTAAATACATCCGCAGTGGTGGCGTGATATCGACCGTTCAGTACCGCGTACGCTTTGGCGGCCAGTACCAAATAAATTCCGGCACGCGGGCCGGCACCCCAGCCTACCATTTCCCGAACAAAATCAGGGGCATCGGCTTCTTTGGGACGGGTGGCCCGTACCAGATTACGGGCCAAATCGATCACATGATCCGCAGCCGGAACGCGGCGCACCACCTTCTGCAAACGCAGAAGTTCTTCCGCACCCAGCGCGACTTCCAATTTTGCTTTATATGTGCCGGTGACCTGACGGATGATCCGGCTTTCTTCTTCAGCCGTAGGATAGTCCACAATAATATTAAACATGAAACGGTCCAACTGCGCTTCCGGCAATGGATAAGTTCCTTCCTGCTCAATCGGATTTTGGGTCGCCAATACAAAGAACGGTGCGGGCAGATGGTAACTGCGGTCCCCGATGGTCACCACTTGTTCCTGCATGGCTTCCAATAGTGCCGCCTGGGTCTTGGGGGGCGTACGGTTAATTTCATCCGCCAGCACCATGTTTGAAAACAAAGGTCCTTGTACAAAACGGAAATTCCGTTTCCCGGTGGTTTGATCTTCCTCCAACACGTCCGTTCCGGTGATATCCGAAGGCATCAAATCGGGGGTGAACTGCACCCGTTTAAAACTTAGATCCAAGACCTGACTCAAGGTGCTCACCAAAAGGGTTTTTGCCAATCCCGGCACTCCCATCAACAAGGCATGTCCACGGCAGAGAATACTGACCAGCACCTGTTCAATCACTTCGCTCTGACCGATAATCACCCGGCCCAACTGATCCGTCATCCGCCCATAGGCCGCATTCAGTTCCGCAATAATTTCCAGATCATCAGCATCCAAATCCGATTCAGCCGGCAAAGGTTCCGGAGCCGGTTTGGGTGGAGGTTCCGCCACGGGCTCCAATCCGGTTAAATCCGCGGACACGACCGTATCGGCTGGGAAATCTTCAATTTCCATAGGCGCTGAAGGCTCATCATCGAGCGCCTCTTCAACATCACTCAGGTTGGTGGTATGCGCAGAACTTTGGCTTTCCGAATTCAGGGTTTCTTCTGAAAAATCAAACAGGCTTTGCGCAGTGGCGGTTTCATCCGTATGGAAAGAAATGATACTTTCTCCGATCGTGACCTGATCCCCTTCCCTGAGAATGGCCGCATCCGTTTCGTCGTCATTTACATACAGACCATTGGAACTGTTCAAATCATAAATCCACCATTGCTTGTCCTGAAAACGGATCACCGCATGTTTGGTGGAAACCCGGAAATCAGGGATCATTAAATCGCAACCCGGATGACGACCGATAGAGATTTCGTTTTCATCCAAATTTACAGCCCTGGATTCAAGGGGCCCCGACAAAAATTTGAGTTGTGGCATAACTGACTATTCCTAAAATTTGATGAAACAGGTCCATCAGGTTAAACGTATCACCAATAAGAGAGTTCTTCTAACCAATCCGTAATTGCACTGTCAAGTATGGATCAATTTTACCAAGGATGAGTTCCTGGATTATTCAGCCTGTTCTTTCCCCGAAAATCACTCCTTCTATGAATACACGACCGTAACTCCGGGTCACATATCCACTGAATTGTGGTCCTTTAAATCTCCCGGAACCACTCCCGGGTCTTTTCAATGCTTTGTTTCACATGAAAATGGTCATGGATCCGTATTCTTCCTGCTTTGCCCATGGCCCGGGCCATTTCAGGATCAGAGTAGAGTTTCATGATACGGTCCGCAATGGCACCGGGATCATGGGGAGGCACCACAAAACCGCTTTCTCCGTCAATCATCAGTTCCGCACTTCCGCCGGTGTCGGTGGTGATCGCAGGCACTTCGTAGACCATGGATTCTATCACGCTCTTGGGCAACCCTTCTCTTTTCACTGCGGGGAGTACGGTACAGTTACAAGCCGCGGTCAATGCAGGGGCATCGGTTCTGAATCCTAAACGGTGAATCTTATTTGCCACCGGACTTTTGGAAATTTGTTGCAGCAATTCAGGCGCATCCATTCCGTTTCCAATGAGCAACAAATGAACTTCTACATCCGGGGGCAACATGCCCATGGCTTCCACCAATACCGGCACCCCTTTGCGGGGACGGTTATTAGCAGTGCAGCCCACCACAAAAGCGTTTTCCGGTAGGTTGAGAAAACTCAAATCTGCAGGCTGTTCCTGATACCAATCCAAATCATGTCCCTTATAAACCGTTCTCGCCTTTTGAGGTTTGGAAAGTTGCTTACGCAAATCGTCCCGCACCGCATTGGACACACAGCTGATGCCATTCAACCGGGGATGTAAAATGGTGAGGTAACAACTGGGATCATACCAAAAGATATTACCGGTTTGTCCACGATAGGCCACCAACTTCACTGGAAGCCCTCTGGCGGCAAAGGCCGTATTACAAATGGCTTTATTGTTAAAGAGATAGGCGACATCCACCGGGTTTTCTTTTAACCATGTCCGCATGAATGATACGTCTTTCCGGCTTAAGCGTTTACGGGGTTCGTAATCGATCATTTCGATCCCGGCTTCTACCCAGCGGTCCCAATATACATTCTCCCGACCGGTCATAATGGTCACCGGATCCCCTCCCCGATGCAGACCGATAAAAATTTCCGCTTCAGGACGTATGCTGTTTAAAGGCTCCCCGGATGAGGTCATAATTAAGATTTTCATACATCAACCTTTAGTTGTTCCAGCAAAATTTTCGACACGGCATCCCCACCTTCATCCGGCACCAACCGGTCCCGGACCTCCTGTAACCCCACCAACATCTCCCGCCGCTCCTCCGTATCGGACAATAGAGGAAAAAGGGCTTTGCTCATGGCAACCGGATCCGCGTCCTGTTGAATAAATTCCTGACAAACTTCCCGTTCCGCAACTAAATTCACCATACCGATATGGGGGACCTGCACCACCCGTTTGCCAATTTCATAGGTCAAAAAGGACGTCTTGTAGACAATCAGCATGGGGGTGCCCAACAACGCCGTTTCCAGGGTGGCTGTACCGGAAGTGACCAAGGCCGCATCCGCACCTCTCACCAATTCCCGCATTTTTCCGGACACAATTTCCACCGCAGGCATATCAGATTGGCTATCACAAATTTCCCGAAGTCTTTTCTCACAATTTTCGTCCGCCGCAGGCACCCGGATTTGTACATCCGGAATTAATTTCTGTATCAATTTGGCCGATTCCAACATGGGGTAGAAGATCCGGTCGATTTCCTGCAGGCGGCTTCCGGGGACCAATGCCAGCTTCACCCCTTCGCCCCAACCGGCATCGGCTTCAACCTTTTCGGTTTCTTCCACCATGGGATGGCCCCCATAGAATACGGGCAAATCAACCCCTGCAAACACTTTGGGTTCAAAGGGGAAGATGCAAATCAGCGCATCCAGCACATCCGCCATTTTGGGGATGCGGTTTTTCTTCCAGGCCCAGACTTGCGGACAAATATATTGCACCACCGGGATACCACTCCCCTTTAAAGCCGCGGCCAGACGTAAATTGAATCCGGGATAATCCACCAACAAAACCAAATCCGGTTTCCTGACTTTAATATCGGCCAATAACTGGTCAAAAATCTTTTTAAAATAGCCGTATCGCTTCAGCACTTCCCAAATGCCCATCACCGATAAATCCCGGATATGTTCTTTAATTTCCACACCTTCTGCCGCCAAATGATCACCGCCAAACCCCCAGGCTTTCACGTCAGGAATCTGTTTTTTTAGTGATCTTACAATTCGTGCCGCATGGGCATCCCCGGAGAGCTCACCGGCGATGATTAAAATTTCAGGGTTCGATTTCATTCTCCGGGCTCCAGCACCACCAAACATATCCCTGCCGCATCCGCTCCGGCCACCACTTTCTCTTTTTCCAAAAGAATCACTTTCCCCGCTTCCATGGCCAGGCAGCCGCATTTTGCTTTTTTCAGATTCTTTAGAGTGGTGAGCCCCACCACCGGAATGTCCCAACGCATGTCATGACGCTGCTGGGCGGCTTTTACGATTACACACCCTTCGCCCCCCACTTTTCCGGAGCGCAAAATCATTTGATCGGTGCCTTCAAAACCTTCCACCGCAATTACCGTCCCTTCTTTAATGGCCACGGATTGACCTGCCTGCAATTTCGCACAGGCTTTTGCCAGTTGAAGTCCCTGTTGAATATCCGATTTTTGCTGATCTGTAGGTTCCAATGCCGTCAGGACTCCGGATTCCACCAGGTTGGCCTGCATGAATTGATGGGCAGGCAAAAGCTCAACCCCCAACTTTTTCATCTCGTCCCCCACCGCACCAAAAATACTGTCCGCATTTTTCCGGGGCAACGATTTCAGGAGTTCCCTCATGGCTTTATCCAAGCGGGCATTAAACAGATTCGAAGGAGTGATTTGACCGGCCATCACCGCTTGTGGAACCGCAAAATCCCGTAAAGCCTGCCGAAAACTCTCCAACTCTCCCACATACATCCAGCAGACCTCATCCACCACCGTTTCGATTTCCTTCCGGGTTTCCCCCTTAAAGGCAATCGCCACAATTTTTTTCAGTCCCTGTTTACGGGCGGAGCAGGCCAGTTCCACAGGGTAAGCCCCCTTGCCGGCGATAAGAAGTAGTTCTTCGATCATGCAAGGTCATTGCCATAGAAATGCCCATTCGCCAAGGCTTATTCATAACCGGACCTTCCCCATATTCATTTTCTTTAAACGAAATGTATCCATTGACTTTTCCTGCACTGCGCAATATATGCTTTTGCTATACAATACCTATACTTTCTGATGCCCCGCCCCCAATATCTCCCCCCCAAACTCTCCCGTGTGAACCTGCTTCAGGGAACAGATTCCGCCCATGATTTATCCAGGGGAAATACCCTGCCTCTGGCGGCCAGACCCTGGGGAGCCCACCATTGGACACTGCAAACCGGCCCCAGCCCATGGACCTTCCATCGATCCGCGCCAAAACTTTGGGGGATTCGCCTCACGCATCAGCCGAGTCCCTGGATGCGGGACTACGGATCCTTGATGCTCCAGCCTTTTCATGGCGTATACACCATGGATCCGGAAAGCCAGGCTTCCGCCTACCTGCAGAAAGACGCGGAGCTTTCCCCGGTCCGTATCCGCACCGAACTGGCCCGATACGGCATCACCATCGACATGTCACCCTCGGAACATGGCGCCGTGTTCGAATTCACCACCCGAAGCGAAGAACCCCTCCGGTTGCGATTCGATTTCGACGCGGAACACAACATCTCCTGGCCGCCGGGGAAACCTTGGATCCAAGGATGGACCTCCGACGCTTTCGAAGGCGAGGATCTGGTGAATTTCTCGCTGAAATTCGTTGGCGAGTTCTCCGTGGCCCCGGTCCATTTCGAAACTGCTCCGGGCGGAGGCTGGCTGGAATTCCCTGCGGGAGAAAAACGGATCCGCCTGAAACTGGCGGCCTCTTTTATCAGCCACGACTTCGCAGAACTTAGCTTGAAGCGGGAGTTGGATCCTGTAAACTCTCCGGAGGAACTGGCGAGTCAAGGCGCGGAGATCTGGGAAGATCTGCTGGGGCGTATCGATATCGAATCCGAATACAAAAACCAGGTTTCAACATTTTATTCCTGTTTGTACCGCTGCCTGTTGTTCCCCCGCTTTCTGGACGAAATGGACGCGGAAGGGCGAATTGTGCATTACAGCCCCTACGACGGAAAAATTCATGACGGACGGCTGTGCACCGATACCGGATTCTGGGACACCTACCGAACGCTGATGCCCTTGCTGACACTGGTATACCCCGATGTGGCCACCAAAATGATGGAGGGATGGGTAAACGTTTGTAAGGCGTCTGACTGGTCCCCGAAATGGCCCAGCCCGGGGGCACGCGACTGTATGATCGGCACCCATTTTAATGTCGTGGTCGCGGACATGGTAATAAAAGGGCTCACAGACTGGGATGTGGCTGAGGTCTACAAATATTTGCGCAAAGACGCAGAAGTTCCGTCCAAATCGGGACGGGCCGGCAGACGTGGACTGGAGTCTTTACAGCAGCTGGGTTATGTGGCCGAAGGGCATGCACCCTATTCAGTATCCAGCACTATGGACTACGCCTACGACGATTTCTGTGTAGCCCAAGTGGCGAGGTTTCTCGGACGGGAGGAGGAGGCGGAAACCTTACTGAACCGTTCAGAAAACTACCGGAACCTTTTCGATGCCAAGGTTGGATTTATGCGTCCCCGCGACCAGGACGGGAACTGGATCGACAGCTTCGACGAGTTTGCTTGGGGCGGTCCCTATATCGAGGGCGGTCCCTGGCAACACAGCTTCAACGTTCCTCATGACATTTCCGGTTTGGCAGATCTGCATGGTGGAAACTCTGCCCTGTGCAGGAAACTAGATGAAATGCTTGCGACCCCTCCACACTTTGAGGCTTCTGCTTACGGTCGGGAAATCCACGAAATGACAGAGATGGCTTTGGCCCCCTTCGGTCAGTACGCCCATTCCAATCAGCCGGTGCACAACTACCTGTTTCTATTTGCGCAATGCGGTCAAACGGAGAAAACAGACCACTGGGTGGGACGGGTGCTGGAGGAACTGTACAGCTTCGATGATTTTCCCGGCGACGAAGACAATGGGGAAATGGCCGCCTGGTATATCTGGGCCACTCTGGGACTTTATCCAACCTGTCCGGGCAAAGCGGAATATCTGAAACTTCGTCCCCGAATCCGGAAAGCGGTACTCTCCATTCCAGGCTACAAACCAATAGACCTTATCCAGAACGTAAGGGATTGGCAGCACGGAGAATTTATTGCCCATTTAGATCTGCTATCGGGGTAATCTGATTCAGCATCCAACCATTTAAAATAACAGTTTTATGAATAAACAAGAAAACAAATTTTATCAAGTGGCAGTCATCGGCGGAGGTGTGGGCGGCGTTTCCGCTGCGCTCGGCGCGGCCAGAGCGGGTGCGAAAACCGTGCTGATCGAAAAATCGAAAGAAATTGGCGGTACCGGTATCCATTCCCCCGTCGGCCTGGTCTGTACCTATTGTGATGCAAATGACCGTCCTATCAACCGGGGTGTACATGAGGAATACGTTCCCTATATTTACCGTCCGAACGGCCCCCGCTATTGTCAAACTTATGACGAGAAGGATTTGTTGGAACGATATAAAACCCTGTTGGCTGCGGAAGAAAATCTTACCGTACTTACGGATACAGCGGTAAGCTCGGTAGTAAAAACCGGCAAGCGCATCAAAGCAGTGGTCACCCCTTCCGGTCTTGTCACTGCAGACGTATTTATTGACTCTACCGCAGAGGGTTTTCTCTCGGCTGCCGCGGGAGCGACTTTTGAAAAAGGCCGCCCCATCGATGGGATCATGCAACCGGCCACGCTCACCTTTCGGGTGGATAACGTCGACTTTTCCGCCTTTGACCTGGATATTAAGGATCCCGAATGGCTGACCTGGGAAAACATGGAAAAAATGTGGGCGCAAATGCAGCCCTATTTCGATGATCTCCACAAACGGGGCGCCACCTCCAATCCCCGGGAAGGGATCCTCTGTTTTCCGGACCGTTTCGGAACAACGCTGTTGTTTAATCAGACCTGTGTACGCAACGTCGACTCCACATCAGAGGCTTCCGTGGCGGAAGCAAGAATCGAAGGCGAAAAACAGGTGCATGAATTCTGGGCGGCCGTAAAAGAGCACCCCGCTTTCCGCAATTCGGGTCCTATTAAAATCTCGCCCAGACTGGGACTCAGAGAAGGACGCCGCATTATGGGAGACTACGTGTTGACAGCAGAGGATTGCCTGGCGGAAGCCCGTTTCGAAGACATGGTGGCCGCCTGTGGATATTTCATCGACGTGCACGATCCTGATACCGGTTTGGCCGAGTTAATCCGCATTCCCGGTTCCGGTTACTATCACATTCCCTACCGCTGTCTGATTCCACGTGACCTCGACAACACGCTGCTGGGTTCCCGCTGTATCAGCGGAACCCACGAGGCCCACGGAAGTTACCGGGTGATGTCCTCCGTCAGTGCCATCGGACAGGCTGCGGGTGTAGCCGCCGCGCTCTCCTCGCGACGGGAGGGAGATGTAAGGAAAATCAACGCCGAATGGATCCGTCATGAACTGCAAAAGCAGAATCAATTCACCGAAGGTCCCGCCTCCCCCATGCCAGAAAAGGATGCATAACATGTCAGCTCCACACAGCAAACCAATGGATTACCCCGCGGACCCTCTGCCTGAGGCCCCAATTGAGGAGAACTCCCCCCCGGAACTCCGGGTCAGGGGAAATCAATTACGCGATGCCAACGATTGTGACGTATGGTTGCAGGGCCTGGCCATTCCCGGACTGGAGATTCGGCCCGAAGGTCACGGCAACCTGAAATCGACGCTGGTGGGAATCGAAGAATGGGGCGCCAACGTGATCCGTCTGCCGATCCGGGACAGTTTCTGGTACGGACAGGGTGGCGATGGTCACGTGCAGAATGACGGAGGCGAAGCCTACCGCGCACTGGTGGACGCCATTGTCGTCGCCACCGCCAACCGGGGTGCATATGTGGTACTCGACCATCACCGCTTCCGTGCCGTCCGGCCGGAACATCTTCCTTTCTGGCAGGAAATTGCTGAACGATACAAGAACCATCCCGCGGTGATATTTGACCTTATCAATGAACCTCATGGCATTTCATGGGAGGTATGGCGAAACGGTGGCAAAGTTACAGAGAAAGAACTCTCTCAAGTGGACGAATCCGCCTTTCTGTGTGAAGAGGAAAAACAGCAAATACTTTCCTTTGAATCGCCGGGCATGCAGGCGCTGGTGGACATCGTGCGGGAAACCGGCGCCCGCAACCTCATCGTGGCCGGAGCCCTGGACTGGGCCTATGATCTCTCCGGCATTCTGGACGGCTACGCGCTGGACGACCGTGGGGGCAACGGCATCATGTATGCCACCCACGTGTATCCCTGGAAAAGCGGATGGCAAAAAGCCTTCATCGAAGCCGCGGCGCATTATCCCCTATTGTTGGGTGAAGTGGGAGCGGACGTTCAGATCATGTCATTCCTTCCCTTGGAAGTTCAGGAGGACCCCTACTCCTGGTACCCCGACATGCTGGGTCTCATTCAAAAGCACAAGCTGCACTGGACCGGTTGGTCCTTCCACGCCTGGGCCACCCCCCGCATGATCCTCGACTGGCAGTACACCCCCTCTCCGTTCTGGGGCGAGCCCGCCAAACAGGCGCTGGCCGGAAAACAATTTCCTCTCACGCGCCTTCGTTGAGTCAAGATATGGGGTTGAGTGTTTATCGGAGCTTGGACACGTTTCATCGGCTCACCGATGATTCTGTCCGAGTAAATTTATATCAGCTTTTTACGCCTCAGCTCGGACAACTTTTCCTCCCCCGCTTCCCCCGGAAAAATGTATCCAAACTCCTTTTGCTAAATAGATCAGAGATCAACAAGTTTCGAAACCTCTACCCTTGTTTATCGTCTACGCCGTATTCCCAGAAAGACGGAAGCTGCGGCCAAAACGGACAGCATCAAGGTTGAGGCCTCAGGAATCGCCGAAGGCGTAACGTCATCCCAAGTGGTCCCCATACGGATTTCATCCAAGGAGACACTGCCGGGTCCAGTGGCATCGATTGTAATGCCGTCAATGGAAAATGAACTATTGTTAGGAACAAAGAACCCACCACCCGCAATAGTTAGGTCTGCAGCTCCGGATCCTGCTTCATTCCCCAAAAGAGGGTTGACCCAGAGTTCCAGATCATCACCACTATTGATTAATTTAGCCACCAGCAAATAGGTACCTGCACCATAGGACGTAGCACTTGTGATCTCGGAACCGGGCTCACTGTTACTACTCCATCCCACCGCGGTGAGATTTCCACTGGAATTGAATCCGAACTGAAAAGGGCGATCATTTCCGCTATTCGGCACCGAAGCTGCACCGAACAAAATGCCTGACGAAGAAGCATCCAGCGTGACCAACGCACTAAAATATAATGAACTGGAAGCACTTAAACCAGTAGTGGCGAATCGTTGTAGGGATACCCGGGTTCCATCCCCGGTAAAGGTCGCTTGTCCGGAAGTCGTCTCTAAAGAAGCAGAAGCGCCATCCGTGTAGGAGGTTTGACCCGTGGAAGCCCGGTAATACGCAGCGGAAACAGAGTCATCGCTATTCAGCCAGTAGTCACCTAAAGCTAGGCCGTCTGTCGTGGCCGCACCCCAATTAGAGGAAAATCCACTTCCACTGCCGGTGCCCTGCCCGGAGAGACTGTCGGTTGCATAATCTGCGCCAGTATCGGATGCACCGGTGTCGTAAACGGACGAATCAAAACCTTCGTAAGCCAGCAAAGTCGCTTGAAGATTCCCGCCAATAAGGAACGGAAGCATGCATAAGAGGCCGTACCGGATGTTATTTTTCATATTTTTTTCCTGCTGAATAATTGGATCGTTTTATCAGTTTCGCCACATTAATATATCTTTGATATACCTTAGCGATTTATTGATATACCTTTAATATACATATATCCAAACTGACGCAAATATATTTTTTCACTTATTTTTTCCTTCATGGACTGGAATATAATCCATTTTTGGTGAATAATAAGAGATATCTGTTCCCGATCCTATTCATAAAATGGATCTATGCGCTCTTTGAAAAGCATGAGTCTGATCGGTCTGCAATGGATAGAGAGATCATCTACGCGCAGATCAGCTTAAACATATGCGCCTAAACCCTGTTTGCCCCTATAGCATTTTCATGCGTCATGGAATAACACCATACCCTCACGGCCACCCAAGCACTCAACTGAATTTACTGGTACTTTTGCCCCCGGAATTCCAGCCAGCCGCCGGGATGCCGCCCTGCCGGGTCGTGATGGGTCCAGTGCACCACCCCACCCTTTTGATTCCATTCATATTCCCCGTGAAAGCGGATGAGATCCCCTTCGCGAATTGATGGCACTCTGGGGGCCAAATCAATATTATGGGCAATCAGAATAGTCAGCCCTCTGCCCATCTCCACCAAAAATTTCTGATGCCGGGACCCTTCATTGTCATCCGGCAACACCTTTATGATTTCCCCTTGTCCCGTAACCTGGATATCGCTTTGCCGGTTCTCGTGCGCGCGATAAATTTCCTCCGCATCTACGGAGCTGGTTGAGGACGCAACCTCCTCCCCATTCTTTTGAAAAGAGAGTTCCCCTTCCTGGTAGGCCACATAAAGACCTACCAGAAAGAGCAAAACGATATATACTTTTCGATATTTTGATTTTTTCATTCAGGGAAAACTGACGTTGTCACGAACGTCGAACATCCAACATTGAACATTCAACGTTGAGCGTCCAATGTTCGACGTTCGTCTTATTTTTAAGCCAGTGACTGATCCAAATCTTCCAGAATATCTTCGATGGACTCAATCCCCACCGACAAACGAACCATCTCCGGAGGAATACCGGCCGCCGTTTGTTGTTCTTCAGTCATTTGCGAATGGGTGGTACTCGCAGGATGAATGGCCAGACTTTTCGCATCGCCCACATTTGCAAGGTGGGAAAAGAGTTTGGCATTTTCGACACATTTTTTGCCGGCATCCGCACCGCCTTTTGCACCGAAGATCACCATCGATCCACCTTTTCCGCCCAGATAACGGTCGGCCATGGCTTTAGAAGGATCATCATCCAAACCGGGATAACGAACCCAATCAACCTTGGGATGATTTTTCAAGTGTTGGGCAACTTTCAAGGCGTTTTCACAGTGGCGTTCCATCCGTAGGGGCAAGGTTTCGATTCCCTGCAGGAACATCCAGGCGTTGTCCGGAGAAATACATGCACCAAGGTTACGCAAAGGAATCAACCGCATACGAAGGGCGTAAGCAACCGGTGCCAGCATATCGGGCAAATCATGCGCCCAGCGAATGCCCCCGTAACTTGCTTCCGGTTCGCTCATCAAGGGAAACTTATCACTCTTCCAATCAAATTTTCCGGAGTCGACAACGATACCGCCAATCCCCGCATTGTGTCCGCCCAGCCATTTGGTCAGGGAGTGCACCACAACATCCGCACCGTGTTCAATCGGGCGCTGCAGGTAGGGTGTGGTGAAGGTGCTGTCCACAATCAGCGGCAAACCGTGGCTGTGGGCCACATCCGCAAGCGCAGCAATGTCGGTCACTTCCAAACCGGGATTGGTAACGGTTTCACAAAACAGCAATTTGGTTTTTGAAGTAATGGCGGCAGCAAAAGCATCCGGATTGGTGCCGTCCACCAGATTCACTTTAATCCCGAACTGGGGAAGAATATCATTCAGCATGGTGTAGGTGCCACCATAAAGGTTCCGGGCGGAGACCACTTCATCCCCGGCCTGGCAAAGATTAATAATCGCATAAAAATTTGCAGAAGTACCGGAAGCCAAAGCCAATCCGGCAGCGCCACCATCCAGTGCGGCAACCCGTTGTTCCAACACATCCGTGGTCGGGTTCATTAAACGGGTATAGATATTCCCCAATTCTTTGAGAGCAAAAAGATTTGCGGCGTGTTCGGCAGAATCAAAAACATAGGATGCCGTCCGGTAAACAGGAACCCCGCGGGATTTGGTGGTGGGATCCGGCTGGGTGCCGCCGTGTAAACAAGTGGTATCAAAACGCATAAGTACAATCTCCAATAATAGGTTAAACAGATGTGAGAATCCTGCACAAAACCTGCAGAGGCTCAAGACATTTTCAGGAGGAACAGATGTTTATGCCTGTTTCAATGTGAAACTGAAACGGCTTCCCATCCCCTCATTGACAGAAGAAACTTCCACCTCACCTCCCAAACGGTGAATAATTCGTCTGACAATGGAAAGGCCAATACCATGTCCTTCGGAACTTTCTCCGCCAATCCGGGTAAATTCATCAAATATATTTGCCTGATGTTTAAGGGGAACCCCTACGCCATTGTCTTCGACACTATAACGGATCGTTCCGGGTTGACCTTCCACGGCTGCCCAAGACAGCTTGACCTTGCGGGGGTCGCCCCCGTATTTAATCGCATTGGAAATATAATTCACCCATACGGCCTGTACCCAGGAACTAATTCCAATCGCATCCGGCCAACTGGAGGGCATTTCCAGATCCACATTGTTTTTTTTCACTTCAAGTTGCAAGCGGTCCAACGAAAGTTTTAACACCGCATCCATGTTCACCCGCACCAGATTCAGCTCTTCTTTTCGCAGTTGCGCAAGCAACAACAGATCCTGAATGATATGATTCATCTGCTCGGCACTATCGACAATCCTGCCTAAATCATCTTTAGGCACACCGGTTAAAATCTCTTCATCCTGAATGAATTTTGCAAAGTTCAGGATGAGATTGAGCGGGTTTTTTAAATCATGCGCCACGGTTCGCGCATATGCATCCAGAGCCTCGTTTTGAGTCCGCAACTGATTGTTTTGAATTTCCAGACTCTTACGCATCGCACGCAATTCCAAATGGTTCCGGATCCGGGCAAGAATTTCATCATTCTGAAAAGGTTTGGTGACATAATCCACACCCCCGGTTTTGAACCCGGTAATCTTGTCTTCCACCGATCCAAGCGCGGTAATAAAAATGACCGGAATTTCTTTGGTTTCAGGATTGGCCTGAAGTTTTCTGCAAACTTCGAAACCATCAATGTGCGGCATCATCACATCCAAAAGAATAAGATCCGGATTCACCAGCGTCACCCTTTCCAAAGCACTCATCCCGTCTTCCGCAATCAAAACTTCGTACCCGACATCCGCCAGAAAATTATACAACACATCAATGTTCGTCGGATTATCATCCACTAACAAAATTTTACCCTTTGCCGTTTTCATGTTATTTCCTTTGAGGATGCGTCCGGCTCACTGCTTGAGCTGCCAAGCAACGATTCCAGTTCCTTTTGTATGGCGTTAATTCGGTATTGCCCACACATGGCCTCCAACCGCTCCAAAAACGGAATCGACTCAGCACAAACCGTCTTCACTTCAGTTATTTTTTTATTTAATTCACGAATGTTCCCCGATCGGGCGATGATAAGCAATCCCTCCAGGTACTTCGTCCCGGGTATGTTTTCTTCATCGCTGGCCATGGCGGGCTCCGGCTCCCCGGAAGATTCTTTATTGTCATCAGAAGATGACTCCTCCCAGACCAGATCCAACTCTTCACGTAGTGCGATTAATAAATCTGAAAATCGAATCGGTACCCCTAAAAAAGAATCCGCCCCGGACTTGAGACAGCGTTCCCGGTCGAGAGGGTCGCGGTGATCAGAAAACATAAATACGCCGGGCATCTGACTTTCAGGATTCCGATCGTAAATTTTTTCCAGTTCGCGCATGACCTCCACGCCATCCGCATCGGAAAAATAGAGATCCAGTAACACCACGTCCGGTTGAAAAAACTCACATTTCTCCAAAAACGTATCCGGCGTACGCAAATGCAAAGCCTCAAATCCGACTTTCTGAAGCAAAGGCATCATCATGGTCGCGGTCCCAAGCCCCTCTTCTCCAATCAGGATCTTCCGGGCCTTCCCCCGGTAACCGGTAATTTTATTCGGGACATGTACAAGTTTGCGGTGCTTTACGTCAGGTTGCGGAAGATCAAACCATAAAGTCGTACCCTCACCAATATCACTTTTAATGTTGAGATGCGTGCCCATCATTTCCAATAACCGGTTCGAAATGGGCAGGCCCAGTCCTGTGCCCTGATTTTTCCGGTCCCGGTGTTCGATTTGGTTAAAGGGCTGCATCACAGCGGAATGGAACTCGGGTGCGATGCCAATTCCACTGTCCATCACCGAAAAGCGGATCCCGCCCTCCAAGGGGGTCACTTCCAGACCCACAGACCCTTTGTCGGTAAACTTAATCGCATTTCCCAATAAATTCACCAGAATTTGCCGAAGGCGAATGTCATCCGCTAAAATATCTTCCGGTAAATTTTCATCCAAATGAACGTTAAAGCTTAACCCTTTTCGGCGGATCTGCTCAGAATAACTTTCCACCAAACTGTCCAAAAAATCACCGAGATAAAACCGGATTTTTTGGACATTCATTTTCTGGGCTTCAATCTTGGTCAGATCCAATACATCATTGATCAACTCAAGCAGACTTTCCCCACTCCGCCGCAAACTCAGTACCACCTCCCGGTTTTTATCCGAAAGTCCTTTGTCCATAGAGAGCAACTGAGAGTATCCGAGGATGCCATTGAGGGGGGTGCGGAACTCATGACTCATGTGGGCAAGAAAATCACTCTTGGCCTGGGCCGCAATTTGTGCGCGTTTTTCCGCCCGGACTCTGTCCTGTACCTCACGGGAAATTTCCTCGTCCGCCTGCCGGATGGTCTCCACCATCCGGTTGAACGCATTTGCCAGCTCCGAAATTTCATCTTCCCCTTTATCATTTAATCTTTCGGTTAAATCACCTGCGGCAATGCGGTCTGCAGCCCGGGATGCACTCCCGAGCGCCTTGCTGATATTTGTAGCCAGCCACCAACCCGGCAGAAGACAAAACAACAAAGCCACCGCCACAAAGGCCATATTCAGTGAGTTGGCGTAATCCACCACCCCGTTTACTTCCCTTCCTTTGGTGAGTAAAATGGACGTTTCCCCTTCCATGGCCCGGGAGATTAATTGATTAATTCCATTCGCACCTGAAACGAAACCGGCATAATTTGACACATCAAATGATTCATGAAGATCCAAAATTCCTGATCTCAATTTCAAGGACAGTTCTACCGAATCCTCATGGCTGGACAAATTACGGTAGTCCAAAATTTCCTGTTCCAGTTCACGGAATTCCCTAACGGAATCCACGTCATTTTCACGTATTTCCCAAAGCGCCCACACATTCGAACGAATGCTGTTCAATTTCTGCATTGCAGGCAGGGCCGAGGCGGACATGACATCCAATTTACGCTGAATGTAGAGCGAGGTGAAAAGATATCCTGCGCCGGTACCGATCATCAGCAGCGACATCACTAAAAAGTTCAAAGATATTTTTGTCTTAATATACACAGGGTATCCTTTTGCAGGCTATCATCAACCATCCCCATAACAAAAGCAAGGTTCAGAATCCTAAACTCTGATTAACTTTCAACATGGGCAAGAGGATGGCAAGGGCCACCAGCAGAATTAACAAACCTACTGAAATAATCAGCAGCGGCTCCACCAAAGAGAGAATCCGGGTGAGCCCCCGGCTCCAGGCGCGCTGATGACTTTGGGATGCATGCCGCAACATACCTGCCAAATCTCCCGAAGCTTCCCCGGCCCGAATCCACCCCGGCAAATCATCCTGTAAAACCGGTATACTGCCGATGGTTTCCGCCACCCGGCTGCCCTGGCTGATATGATCAGCAGCATCCTTGCATGCAGCTGTCAAATAGATGGACCCGGTCGCACGACCGGCGACCCGGACCGCCTCGGGAATCCCGACCCCGCCTTCCATCAGCAAGGCCAGGGTCCGGGCAAAACGGGCACGGGCAAGGGAGCAGATGGTAAATCCGATCACGGGAAAACGAAAACGCTTTACCGGGAAAAAAGACTGTGGATTTTGCAGAGCCCGGCGGGCCGTAATCATGATAAAAACCAGGAGCGATAAAAGCAGCAGAAGTCCTACAGGATGCCGAATGGCCGCTCCCACACCGAGAATTCCCCGGGTAAGTGCCGGCATGGGTTGATTAATCCCTCCCAGGAGTTTTTCATACACCGGCAAAAGATACCCCACCAAAACCCCCAGAACGATTAGCGCCAGCACGGAAATAACCGCCGGATAAACCAAGGCATTCCGGAGTTGATCTCCCACTTTCGATTCTTCATCCAGAAAATCCGCCAACTCTTCGGCCACAAAAGAAAGACGCCCGGCCGCTTCCCCGGCGGCCAAAACGGCCACTTCATCATCCCGGATACCCGGAAAATGCTGCTGCAAACTAACACTTAAAGCCTGACCCTCATGAAGCAGATCGCGAATCAAAGGTAAAATATCATCTCCCGCACCCAACTCCGGATGTTCGGATAAAATTTCCAGCGACCGGTCCAAAGGCAGGCCGGCTTTCAGCAGCGCACCCAGTTCACGGTAAAACATACTCCGGTTCTGCGCAGAAAACTTTTTGGATTTGCCTCCGCTGGATACGGCGGTCACATCCCGGGCATACACCCCTTCGCTTAATAGCTTTTCACGGACATCTTTGGCATTCAGACCTTCTCTGCGTCCGCGAACCGCTTTCCCGTCAGCGGTATAGGCATGAAACCTGAATGTGGGCATCGCCTTTTACTCCCCTTCCCCAAGGACCATATGCAGTTCTTCACATGTGGTTTTCCCGGTTGCCAAAAACTCTCCGCCGG
>CAKZLZ010000135.1 GCA_937127435.1 uncultured Verrucomicrobiota bacterium
GGAGAGAGCAAAGAATTGGTGCAACTCATCCCTTTCCTGAGACGCATCGAAGTAAAACTGATTTCAATTACCGGATCTTCCGACAATCAAGTGGCCCGCTCAGTGGATCTGAACCTCCGGGTCAGCATTGAAAAGGAAGCCTGTCCTTTCAATCTGGCCCCCACTGCCAGCGCCCTGGTCACCCTCGCGGTCTGCGACACCTTGGCCATGTTGGTACACGAAACATTGGGCTTCACCCGCGAAGCTTATCAAAAATTGCATCCCGGCGGCGCCATCGGCGAAAGTCTCACCCTGAAAGTGCAAGATATCATGCGCGGTGAAGATCGGTTGCCCGGATGTCATGAACAGGACAGTCTGCAACAAGCGGTATTGATCATGACCAAATGTAAAGCCGGTGCGGTGGGCGTGCTCAATGGACAGGATCAACTGATCGGAATTTATACCGATGGCGATTTACGCCGTTCACTGGCAGAAGGCAAAGATTTAAACCGAACCCCGTTGGGCGAAGAAATGACCCGCGATCCGATTACCATTTCTCCGGATGCAGGTGCCGGCGACGCCCTCAAACTTTTTTCCACCCACAACATTGATGACCTGTTGGTTGTAAATGCGGACCGGAAACTGGTGGGGACCATCGACCTGCAGGACATCCCCAAATTAAAATTCTTTCAGGCGGATGCATGATCAAAATTTTGCTGTTTGTTTTTTTGTTTCTCAGCTCCCCCCTGTTTGCAGAACCGGTCCTTCCCCACGGGGAAATGACCACCTTTGAAGCCGTGGTTCTGGGATTGGTGGAAGGCATCACTGAATATTTGCCTGTCAGCAGTACCGGTCATCTTATTCTTGCCAGTCAGGCCATGGGCATGGGAAGCGACGCGGAGTTCCGGACAGCTGTAAACACCTATCTGGTCGTGATCCAAATTGGAGCGATCCTCGCCGTGGTGACGGTCTATGGCTCCTATATTCGCCGAATGCTTTTAGGACTGATCGGACGGGATCCCGGCGGGCGTAAACTTTTCATTTCCCTGATTGTGGCTTTTATCCCCGCGGCAGCGGCAGGACTTTTACTGGACGATTGGATTTCCTCGGTGCTCTACGGACTTTGGTATGTGGTGATCGCCTGGTTTCTGGGGGGCGTCGCCTTGCTCAAGTGGAACGGAAAAGAGTCGGAAAATGATGATCAACACACCCTCCACATGGAAGACCTTTCGGTGAAGCAGGCGCTGATCATCGGCAGCATGCAAGTCATCGCCATGTGGCCGGGGGTCAGCCGAAGTCTGGTCACCATCATCGGCGGTCGGCTGGTCGGCCTCTCCCTCCGTCATTCAGTGATTTTCAGTTTTTTATTGGGCATGATCACCCTCTCTGCGGCCACCGGCTACAAGCTTTTGGATTCCGGCACGGAGATGCTGGATACGTTGGGGCTTCGCACCATTCTGCTGGGCATTTTCATCGCGTATCTTTCTGCGTGGGTCGCAGTCAAAACCATGGTGGCCTTTCTTAAGAAACATGGACTGGGCCTCTTCGGCGTTTACCGGATCGTGCTGGCTCTCGTCACCGTCTTATTGCTGACGAAAGGAGTCCTGATTCCCTGATGACCTGGACACTGTTACAGATTTTATTACCGGTTTTCGGGCTGATTGTTCTGGGCGTTTACCTCCGGAAAATCAACTTCATGGATGAGGCCATGGAAAAGGCCTTTAACAAGTACTGTTATTGGATCGGCCTCCCCGTTTTTATTTTTGTAAAGGCCGCCAAATCCGCTCCCTTGAACAATGAAGTCTTCAGAACCGCATCCGCCCTGTTATTGGTCACGATCGGATTGCTGATTTGCAGCCTGATCGCGGCGAAAATCATTCGCTTGCCCAAACGTTCCACCGGCACTTTTTCCCAGGCCTCTTTTCGTGGCAACCTGGGATACGTCGGTTTACCGGTGATTGCATTTGCATTCAGCGACAGCAGTTCCGACATCCAAATCCAGGCCAACACCCTGGCCATCCTCAGCATGGCCCCCGCGGTCTTTGTTTACAATCTGTTGGGGGTCACGGTTCTGGAATGGGATCGACGTCATGAACGCGAAGGTCATCCCATTTGGGCCTGTATCAAATCCACCATTCGAAACCCGCTGATCATCTCCTGTTTCCTCGGCTTGGCCTGGAATATTTTGGCGGTCCCGGTGCCCCTGTTACTGGAGAAGGTGGCAACCCCCATCTCCAATACGGCCTTTCCACTGGCCCTGATGGCCATTGGCGCCCGCATCGCAGTGCTCAACTGGAAAAAGGGATTGGCTCCGGCCATCGCGGTCAGCCTGGTCAAAAACGGTGCCGGAATCCTTCTTGCCCTGGGTATTTGCCGACTTTTAGGACTGGAAGGCATCAACCTGCTCGTGGTTTTGGTACTTTCCAGTTGTCCGACCGCGGTGGCAAGCTATGTATTGGTGGATCAACTGGACGGAGACCGCGACCTTGCGGCTTCCGCCATCGCTGTCACCCATGTGGGTGCCGTCATTTCTTTGGCCACAGCCCTCTGGATAGGACTATAACAAATGAAAACAACGCCCGAAATTGAAGCCTGCTGGACCGCGGCCTGTAAAGTCCGCGAAAACGCCTACGCCCCCTACTCCAAGTATTTAGTCGGGGCCGCTTTACTCACAGACCAGAGCCCGGAAATCTTCTGCGGCTGCAATGTGGAAAATGCCAGTTATGGTGCCACCATCTGCGCCGAACGCAACGCCGTCCTCTCCGCGGTCGCGGCCTTGGGAAAAATCACCATACGTGAAATCGTCCTGGTGACCCGCGACCCGGCGCCACCTTGCGGAATGTGCCTGCAAGTACTTTCGGAATTCAGCGACAGCGAAACCCGGATTTATCTCGCCTCTCCGGAAAAAATCTTTCATAGACACGCCCTCACCGATTTCTTACCCATTCAATTCTCTTCTGATAAACTGGAACTTCCTCATGACTGATCTGATCCCCAATGTTTTAGCTGAACGATACGCCTCCCCCGAAATGTGTGACATCTGGTCGGGTGAAGGAAAAGTACGCCTCGAACGCGAGTTCTGGGTCGCCGTCATGAAAGCCCAAAAAGATCTGGGACTTTCCATTCCCGACGGCGTGATCGAAGACTATGAAAAAGTGATCGACCAGGTGGATCTGGAATCCATCCGTCAACGGGAAGCCGTCACCCGTCATGATGTAAAAGCCCGCATCGAAGAATTCTGTGACTTGGCCGGCCACGAACACATCCACAAAGGCATGACCAGCCGTGACCTCACCGAAAATGTGGAGCAGCTCCAGGTTTACCGTTCCCTTCTCCTGATTCGTGAGCGCGCGGTGACCACTCTGATCCGGATGGGCGAACTGGCGGAAAAAAGCAAAGACCAAATTTTGACCGCCCGTACCCACAATGTGGCCGCACAACCCACCACCCTCGGCAAACGGGTGGCCATGTTCGCCCAGGAACTGCTGCTCGGCATTGAACGGCTGGACAATCTTATTGAACGCTACCCGGTACGCGGACTCAAAGGAGCCGTCGGCACCCAACTGGATCAATTGACCCTCTTCGCAGGCGATACCGGAAAAGTTGCGGAAGTTGAAAAAAGAATTGTCGCACATTTGGGCATTCAAACCTGTCTGCAGAATGTGGGCCAGGTTTATCCCCGAAGCGTGGATTTTGATGCCGTTAGCAGTTTGGTACAATTGGCCAGTGGACCCGGATCTTTCTGCCGCACCTTGCGTTTGATGGCCGGAAACGAAACCGCCTCCGAAGGTTTTGCCAAAGGTCAGGTGGGCTCCTCCGCCATGCCCCACAAAATGAACAGTCGCAGTTGCGAACGGGTGAACGGATTTCACACCCTGCTCAAAGGCTATTTGGGAATGGCGGAAGGATTGGCGGGTGACCAATGGAATGAAGGCGATGTTTCCTGTTCCGTGGTGCGTCGGGTCATGCTTCCGGATGCTTTTTTTGCCATGGACGGATTGCTCGAAACCTTCCTCACCATTCTCAGTCAGTTCGGATGGTTTGAAGCGGTCATCGACCGGGAAAACCAACACTACTTCCCCTTCCTCGCCACCACCACCCTGATGATGCAGGCCGTGGGCAAAGGCGCCGGACGTGAAGAAGCGCACGAAGCCATCAAAGAACATGCCGTCGCCACCGTACTGGATTTGCGCAATGGTGTAATCCAGGAAAACAATTTGGGTGAGCGCTTGGCAAATGATGGAAGATTGGGGCTCAGTCTCGAAGAAATTCAGGAAGTGTTCCAACACGCAGACCAATTGATCGGTGGCGCAAAAAGCCAAATTGTCCTCTTACAGGATCAAATTAAAATTTGGCAGGACAAATTCCCTTCCGCAGCGGCGTATGCGCCCGGAAACATCCTGTAATTTTGGTACGGAATGGTGATTGTATCCGATACGTAATTAAGCTTAAATAGATATTTGCATGAATCTTGACCGAATATTATCTTACCTGGAACTCATCGGGTTTGGCTTTTTAAGCGCATTGGTCATATCGTTTTTATTAACGCCTCCGGTCATGCGGTTGGGCTTCGCATTGGGCTTCGTGGATCAACCGGACGAAAGGCGGATCCACAACAAACCCACCCCGCGTTGCGGTGGACTTTCCGTATTTATTGCCTACAGCGTAACTGTAGGTTTCATGTGCTGCTGGATGGATTTTCCGGCGATAAACCCGTCGGTTCAAACCTGGGTGAAATCCATTGTCCCTGTCAGTATTCCCCTCATTATTATCGGATTGATTGATGACCGCTGGGAAATCAAACCCATCTTTAAACTTCTGGGTCAAATTTTAGTTGGACTGCTGGCCTGGGATCAGGGCATTAATCTGGGGAAGTTACTCGGCGTGGAATTTCCCATCGTTTTAGATGCGGCCGCCACCATTTTTCTCTACGTGGCGGCCATGAATGCCTACAACCTCATTGACGGTATGGATGGTGTAGCCGGTGGACTGGCTGCCATTACCGGACTGGGATTGGGCGCACTCAATTTAATTATCGGCAATGAAGGCATGGCTGTCATGTGTTTTGCGCTTACGGGTGCCTGTTTGGGATTTCTCCGTTATAATTTCCACCCCGCCCGGATTTTCCTGGGGGATACCGGGAGTATGTATATCGGTTTTCTTCTGATGTCGTTGACCCTGGTGGCCCATTCCCGCACCACCGCCGCCATCATGATGATTATTCCCCTGCTGACCATGGGCGTCCCCATGATCGATACCGGACTTGCCATATGGAGACGCTCCGTCCGGCGGGCCATGGATCCGGAAAAGAAACTCCGGGTATCCGTCGCAGACAAGGACCATCTCCATCACCGTTTGGCCCGGCGGGGATTTACCCAACGTCGCGTAGCCGTAACCCTCTACAGTATTCAAGCCCTTCTTTTTTCCGTCGGATTGCTTTGGGTGTTTGTCAGAGATTACCGGATGGCCATTTTCACCATTGCGTTTTTTGCCGGCTCCTACGTGGTATTACGCTACCTGGCCTCATTGGAGATGAACGACAGTGGCCGCTGGATTGTGGATGGCATCCGCCGTCCGGGCCGTATGCAGCTCTACAGCAGTTTCATGCCGATTTTCGACATTTGCATCCTCTGTTTCGCCATGGTCTGTCTTTCCTGGTTGTTGGTCGCAGATTATCCAAAACTCTCCCTGGGTCGACTGATGCGGGAAACTGCTCCCCCTCTGGTGGGCGGCCCCATGATTTTTATTTGGGCAACCCGGTATTACCGTCTGCAGTGGACCCGGGCCCGGGCTATCGACTTTTTCAGTTTGGGTCTCATCATCACCGCGGGCATCACCATCGGAATTGCCGTGAGTCCTTTGCCTCTTCATCACAGCAACCGTGAAACCATCCTGTTTTCACTGGTAGTGCTTACCCTCTCGGTTCCGGCCATGGTTACTTTCAGAGCGATTCCCCGACTGGCACAAGACCTCTTACAATATCACGACCGGAAAAGTAATTCTCATCCGGATCTGCCCCCTCACCGCGTTTTGATTTATGGTGCCGGATACGGCTACACCCTCATTACCCGCGCGGAAAGTTTTGATGATTCCAAACGCAAACGGCACTATAGTTTGATTGGACTTATTGATGACGACCCCTACCTCCGGGGCAGAGTGGTTCATGGGCATCAAGTATTGGGTACGCTGCAAAATCTAAAAGATCTGGCGGTGGAAAAAGATGTGGACGAAATATTGGTTTCCACAAATTTAAATGACCGAAACAAAACGGAACTTTTGAAAATCGCAGAGGAGTTGAACTTAAAAGTCACTGTACGGCTTTTCTCAAATCAGATTTTAAGAGACCTACCGCTAGGCTAGAGCATTTTCGGTTTAATTTGACTTAATGCGGCTGTAAGTCGCACTCTCCAAAGCCCGGTCCGTCAGGGCCGGGTGTAAATAGTAAAATACATTTGAGCCCTGT
>CAKZLZ010000136.1 GCA_937127435.1 uncultured Verrucomicrobiota bacterium
GCTTGAACTCAAGCACTAAATACAGTATCAAAATTCTCTAAGCCCCGCCACTGTCCGCGAACTGGGGGAACCTCAGTATTCCCTGGAGCAGCGAAGCGGCAACACGGATGGCAAAATCGCGAGTCGATGAATAAGAAGGTCTTAGGAGGCCGAGTGTGTGGGGCGAGCTGGCACAAACGGAGCGCAGCGTAGTAGGGCCGAGCTTGTCTCGGCAATGGAGCGAAACGAATGGCAACTCAGGGAGGACACCGGTCAACCCGGGATGAAGTGGTTGCCCGGGCGATGACATTCGTCTCCATGGATCATGAGCCTTCGCGCTTCGCTTGCTGCGGCACACACGGTCGACTTGCCAAGCTGCGACTCTACGTCAGAGGGTGGATGACCTATTACGGGCTCTCCGAACCGCATAGCCACTGGAAAGATCTTTCCATTAGGTCTTGTCAGCGCCGGTTTGAAAAGGGTTAAAAACTGCCGCTTTTAAAATACTGTATATACTTCTGAAACTGGAGGAAACCACCCGCTGCGCTGGAGTGCACGGAGGAGTCACGGAGCCCTTCGACCCTTCGGCAAGCTCAGGGATAAAATCAAGCTCAGGAAGAACCATGCAGATGGCGGTACGGGTCGGCGAGCCCCGGAAGTCACCCCAAATAGCCGACCCCATACCGATATAGTTCCGACAAGCTACACCCCATGGAAACCGGAAGGAGATGCCGTAAAACGGGGTGGGTTCAGGGGCTCGCGGCATTCCTTCCTCACTACCGCCTCCGTGCTTCTCCGTGCACTCCAGCGAAGCGGGTGGTTCATAAACGATTCTTCCTTAGAAACCATGAGCGAATAAATGGAGAAGAACAATTTCAACTAAACGTTTAAAGAAAATTACTCTAAAAAATTCCCAGTACTTTCAAACCGGCAAAATTCCACCACTTTCATTTCGGCACTGACAATTACTGGATCATGTGAGAGCCAAGCGCAGCGGAGTGGCAACCGTCCACGGACCCGGATCAAGAATCTACTGAAGTTGGCCTAAGATCCTGGATGGGCGATCGGCTTGGGGCGAAGCAGTGTAGGGCCTTGGAAAGCCTCACGGTTAATGGGGCTTTGCATGAGTCCAGAATGGTTGTTAGAAGAAGGTGCAACCCACCTTGCGCAGGAATGGGAGCGATGTGCTCACCTTCGTTGAATCCCGCTGCAAGCGGGAACCCGCACGCGGGGTGATGTGGGAGCTTGGAGCTGGTCCTAGTCGGTCAGCTCCCGGCCACCCGATTATGATTGGTTTCACGTTTGCGGTCTATTCAATTTCTTGCCTAGAGCTGCAGAATGCTTTTTCTAAATTGGTATCTCTTCTCAGCCATACCATTCCTCACTCCGTTTAGTTTAAGTTGGCCGTCTTCCTTCATTCCAACATGGTTGAGGCCTGAGCCTTGCCGTTTGAAATGATGAACGCTTGGTGAAATGAAGAGGCTTTGGGGCCAGTGCTTGTACTCAGCTACTTCAGGCACTGTGATATCGATACCATCCGTGGTTGAGCCCCAGGATATGCTTACACGGAAATCTGAACTTCTACCTTCGTTCTTCCAGATCTGACCTGATCCATCCTCATGTAGCGCCAAACGGGTGATCGACGAGCCGGCAAACGAATCAACGCCTGGGCTACGATATGAATACTGGCCTGCAATACGATACCGACCGACACCCCAGATCGTAAGGAACAGGAGCACTGCAATAGGACGCAAGATCTGCAATGCCCTCTTCATCGAATCTTGATCACGATGGTCAGTTCCCTTTTTGGCGTTTCTCCGGTTTCGCAGATTGAAGTAAGTTGCTGGAATCAAGATCAGCATTGCTAATGGGGCACAAATTAAGAGCAGTGGAGTGGGAAGGCTTACGACCAACAACTCTACAAGAATGACGAGGCTAATGATCAGAGATGCAACAACTGCGACTTTCATAGTTCTGAATCCTGGATAACGTTATGCTGATCGGACCGACGCAGGAGGTTCGGACCATGGCATTGTTGAAAATATTAATCGGGAGATGCCAAAATCATGATGCCGATTATCAGGGAAAACAGACAGCATATGAAAAAATATTTAGCCCCATCAAGGAACGCAGGGTTCCAACCAAACCCCTCCCAATTTTTTGGCGCTAAACGTACGGTGTTAAACCAAATTCCGAGACCAATGATTGGAAGTAGGCAACCAACTTTTTTGAGGTGTTTACTCATTCTTTTTTCAACATAAAGCTGTGATGCAATGCGAGTTATACGAGCATTGTCATCACCAGCGTATGGTTCGCTCAGCCAATGGTCAAGGTGAGACGCTTTCCGGTGGCTTCAGCAAAACGCTCAAGTGTAGACAACTTTATGTCTTCGGCATGATTCTCAATTCTTGAGATGGCGGTTTTTTTCGTATGAAGTTTAGTAGCCAATTCCTCTTGGGTAATACCGGCATCTAGTCTGGCTTGTTTCAGCATCACACCAATTTTAAATTGGTCATAACCAGAATCATAATTCTTGGAAAACTCAGGATCTTTAGCTTTACGTTTTTTGATGTAGTTTTGTAGGTCGCTCATTTTTTATTCCTTTTGAAGTATGTACGTTTACGTTCCTCAGCGAGTTGAATGGCCTGTCGGGGAGTTTTTTGGGTCTTCTTCTGAAATGCATGGGATAGTACCACCAATTTTTGTCCGTCAAAGAAACCTAGCAGGCGAAAAATATTACTTCCTACTTTCACTCTAACTTCCCAAAGATCATCAGTGTTCTTCATTTTCTGGAAGTATTGCGAGGGAACAACCTCCATGTCTTCCACCAAGTTGATGACCCACGCAACCTTTAAAGCCTGTTTGGAAGTCAGGGAATCCAGAAATTCTTCAACCGGGCTGCGCCCGGAATCTGATTTGAAAAAGTTTACTTCTCTCATTACTCTTTAATGTTAACACGCAGGTTAACACCAGTCAAGCGGGTAGATGTCGAAAATTCTGAAGAGCGAATGGCGGCGCTTCGCGCCGGGCAATCAGACACGGAACGTAGTGAGCGCCGCCATTGCGCGGGATGCGAAGCAGCCCGCGCAACGTCCACCCGCACAGGTTTATTCAGTGGCGGGAATTGTTATCTTTAGGTTTTACGCAGGCTGAACCCGATTGCTGAATACGGGTGGGTGGTTTGGTTATGGAATTCCGCGGTCATGTCTCAGGAGTATTGATCGCTTGGTGCTGAAGATGCTTTAACTTTAGTAAGTTAGACTCATGAGCTTTAATTAGTCCGACGATTATCAAACCAAATGGCCACATGTTCTCGAGGCCGGAAAGTCCATCACTCGCAAGAGTACTCAAAGCCACAAAGCCGAAAAAACAACAAGCAAACCGGAGGAAATATATCTGGATCGTCGCGAAAAACTTTAACTGTTTGTCGCTAGGCTTCTCTCCCCACCAAAAGCCAAAGCCGGACGATGAAAATTCTAACCCTCTCAAGCGCCCTGAATTCAAAACACCACCAAAAACCAAATATACCATCAGCCCTGACAGAACGGAACCACCAACTTGCTTGGAGAGTTCGTACAGATTTCGACTGTTTTCCTTTGTTCCGTAGTAAAATGAGTACACCACGCCAACAATTGCAAAAAGAAGAAAGCCCGCGCAAAGGATACCATGATACTTTCTAGCAACTAGCTGGCGACGACTTGATCCTTCAAAAGGATCTTCGGTATTAATTTGTGCTGTGGACATGGTTAGATACGTTTAGGCTGTGGGACGCGAAGCGTTCCCACCAGTCTCTTGTTGGCATTGTTTTTCAATTTCGACCGCATCATCCCAATGACTGATGTCGATCATGATCCTGTGCCCTTCCGTATTTCCGATATGCGGCAGCGCACCTCCAGCACTATCACTAGCTAAACGAGCTGGGACACCATTATCCTGCAGGATAGCTACCCATTGATGGGCAGGTTCAGGCCTTCCAAAAGTATTGAAACAAACTTCGCCATTTGAGACCTTTGGCTTAATTTTTTTCTGTGCCTCAACGGACGATGTCTTCTCGTCATCAGGCACGTGAACCACCTCACCACATTCTGGACATAGCACTCCAGCTCCAGCACGATGACGGGGAAAGGTGATGGATTCGCCGCACTCTGGACATCCAAAAGTAATCTTCAAGTAACCTTTACCAGGCGCACCAGGTTTCGGTTTTAAAATCCAAACGATACCAAGCATACAAGCAGGGAATACCAGGTAAACGATATCGAGAATTTTATGAGGATAGGCTGATGACACCACCATCGCAATAATCGAAGGTATACCCGCGATTATTGCGAACATCTTACCATTGTACCCTTTCGATATGGAGGTGTAATAAATTGGGACCAGAAAAAGTATGCTTATTAGAATCATTCATTTCTCCATGGCAACGTAATGTTAAACGACAGTAAATTTACTGGTAAATTTAGCCGTTCGTATATGATTTTGTAAATTACTGATGGGTAGGAAGTTGGGTTTTATAGAGAAATTCAATACCCTGTTCCCTAAATTTACCAGTAAATTTACGCATGAATTTAGCGGATCATTATCTTCTGCATGAATGCCTTCATGTGTCTAGTTTAAGTATGAAAGATCAGCCTCATTACACGATCACCATACTGGGCCATTTACGTGAAGAACAATTTGAAGTGGTGCTGTCCGATTTGCCATTCAGCAGCCGGAAATACGAAATCCGGGTAAACGGTCAAATCCCCTCCCGGATGCGTTCTGCCACCAAGACTGATATTTGGGACCGTCTACGGAAGTGGATGGTCAAACGGGGATAAGCTTGATACCCAGGATATAATCTTTCAGCGCAACCCAAAAGCAAAGCCGGGGAGAAATGCTCCGGCTTTACTTTGCTTACTCCCCGGCCCGGGGCGGTCCCTGCAAGTTCATAAAGACCGAAAAGTTCATGCCGTGGTGTCCGTTTTCGAGTCGGACCAGCACTTTGTTTCGTCCCTGTTTGAAATGAACTTTGCGGAAGCCTTCGCTCGGCGTCCAGTTTTTATGTTCATTGGAACTGTGCCAAATCGGTAAATCGTTGATCCAGATATCGGAGCGGTCATCACTGCCGATGGCCAGCCAGACGTCGGTGGCCTCTTCGAAATAGAGTTCGGTATAAAAGTAATATATTCTCCACGCTTCCCAGCCGTAGGGTTTCACGTTGGGCGGAAGAAAACTTTCATATTCCCAGCGCATGGGTTTTCCGTCTTCGCTGAGGTAGCGGGCATCGATATCGAGAATCGATTCCGGCGGGTAAACTTTCTGTTGGTTCGCACGGTGGGGATTGTCGTAGCGGCTGAGCACGTACCAGTCTCCGATAAAGATCCACTTTCCTCCCTTTAGGCTGCTGGGGATCACTTTCCGTGCGGTTGGCGCGTTGTTTAATTCATCTTTTCCCCAGATCGCCGGCCGCTGATTTTGTGGGACCTCAATGGGTTTGGCTTTCAGATTTTTGCCGCGCATCTGGGCGGTGATATCCAGCCATCTCCCGGAACGGGCGTTGGCCAAGGCTCCCAGGGATTGTTTTTGGGCAATTGCGAAGTCTCCGGAAAGTTCTTTTCCGTTTTCCATTTCCGCCAGCATTTCGGCCATTTTCGCCATTTCTTTCATGGCTTCCGCAGCGGCTTCCATCGCTTCTTTGGCAGCCTCCATTTGTTCGACCGCCTCTTCGGTATGTTCTTTGGTTTCCTGCTGTTCGGTTTCAGGAACGGCTTCATCCGCTTCGATGACTTTCGCCAATGCTTCGCGAAGTTCTTTGACCACTTCTTCGGCCTTCTCGATTTGTTCCTCGGGAACTTCTTCAACTTGCTTCAGTTCTTCGACGACTTTTTCCACGATCTCTTCGGCCTCGTCGACTTTTTCCTGCAGTTCTTCCAGTTCTTTCAGTTCCTCTTGGACCTCTTTCAATTCTTCCTGTTTTTCAGGGGGAGGCTCTTCCATTTCCGCGAGTTCTTTTTCTTTTTCCTCAACCGCTTCCTGTGCCTCTTTTACTTCTTCTTTGACCAACTCTTTGGCGTCCTTGATTTCTTCCAAGGCTTCCTCGAGATTGATTTCCACATTGGCAAGTTCCTGTTGAACCTGTTTTTGCAATTCGGCTTGTTGCTGTTGCAACTCCTGTTTTTGCTGCTCCATTTCCTGCTGCTGCGCTTCGGCCATTTCTGTTGGAGGAGGTGGCGGTTGGGTGACCATGGCGGCAATTTCTTCCGGCGTTGGCGGTTCCGGCGGTGGCATGTTCTCCTGGGGAGGGGGAGGTGGGGGTTCCACCATAAAGCTCTCCAGTAGATCCCGGGCGTTGGCCACAATCTCATCGGTTTCCTGCATGACCACGCCGAGCTCTTCCTGATACCGTTTTACAGCTTCCGCATCTTTCGCGGAATCGGTCAGCAGGTTTTTGTCCACATCCGCCCGTTCGCTGAGAGGGGTGAGGGTCGACTCCAGGGAGCGGTCAAGGGTTTGACGTTGAATCAGCGAGAGTTCCGCCGCGCGGATTTCCCGGTACATCTGCACGATCTCCGCCTCGAGTTGTTGGGCTTCTTCGTAGGAATCATACACATCCAAATCCGGAGCTTTCGCATCGGTGCGGAGCTGATGGAGTTCCAATCCGGAAATCAACAAGCGGGCTTTTGTTTCCGATGCGGTTTCCGCCTGAATCAGGCAGCTGGATGCCGCCAGGAGACCGGCGCTGAAAAGTGATTTATAGGCGGGGCTCATGGCTGCACCTCCCCGGTTGTACCTGCGCTTTGAGCAAGTGTTTGCAACAGTGCTTTGGATGCTTTGGCCACATTCAGTTGGGCTTGCAGTGCCTCCATAATAACTTCGGGCTCGGGTGAATTCTGAAACAAGCTGTCCATATAGCCGTTAATCGAATTGGTTTTACTTGTCAGTTTTCGGTCGGTTGAAATCTTCAGACGGTCAAATGCCTTTTTCTGATCGGCGACTTTCCGCTTTGCGCTGTTCAGACTTCCCCGAAGTTTTTTCAGTTTTCCATAAAGCGCATTTTTTTCTTTTCCGCTTTCCATGGTTTTGACGGTGGCTTCCCCGGTTTTAATTTCTGTTTCCAGTTCTGCAACTTTGGCTTCGGATTCTGCAATGTTTGCGGTCATCTCTGCCTGTTTTTTCTCCAGTTCTGCTTTTCGGTCCACAAGATGTTGGTCGTAGTCTTTGAGAGTTTGAATAAAGTCATCGGGAACCTCGGTAAGGCGGTTGAGCGCCTGCCCGGATTTTCCGCCGTAGGCGGACCGGACCGTGTGATCGACTTTTCCCTTGGCTTCAAGGGCAGAGGACATGGCCTGTTTCAGGTCTGCAAGTTCACCGGTAATGGCATCGTTTTCAATCCAGTCCAATTGCAGTTCTCCGGAGTTCACCAAGGCGAAGGTGATGGCATTTTGTTCGGCAATTGTATCCAGCATTTGATACGCCCCGGTATGCAGGTCGTCAATTTCCAGGAGGGTGGGTATCAGCGCTTCCAGGTTTTTGTCGGCAATGAGGTCCGCGAGAGGGATGGATTTTGCTTCACTTTCGTTAATGGTTTTCAGCAGATCCTGGTAGTTTTGAATCATGAGCATTTGTGCGCTCATAAACTGGGTGAAAAGTTCGGTGGCGTCTTTGGGCGCAACTTCGATCATCTCCTGTTCAAAGGAACGGAGCTGATTCATTTTGTTGTCCCGGATTTTTGCCATGGCCTGTTTGATTTCCTGGAGTTCGGAAACTTTGGAATGGAGGACCAGAAGGTTGGCATCCTCGACGTGTTGCTGAAGTTGTTCGGCTTGCTGGCTGTTAATGGTCAGCTTGCGGGTCGAAGGTTTTCTGGGCGGTTCCTCGGGCAGGGACAGCCAGACAATGAGAAAAATGACATGCAGGAGGACCGAGGGAACGATCCAGACCAGCCGGTTCTTTTTTTCTTCGTCAAACGGAGAATAATCGTCTGCGGAATTACTCATGGATTTGATTCGAGCGTGTCTGCGTGGGGGGCGTTTTTGTCCTGCGTATGCAAGGCGTAATTTGTCAGCCCTTCATAGGCGCAGAGGTCCAGGACCTGTACCAGAAATCGCGAGGGGGTGTTGCGGTCCACTTTGATGCGCAAGTGACCGTCGGGATTGGTTTCGCCCCAGGCTTTGAGTTGATTGTGGAGTTCCTGTTGTCCGATCGGGGTGGCGCCCCAATAAAATTTCCCCTGGGCATCCACCACCAGGTTTTGAACCTGCATGGCGGCACTGGAGATTGAAGAGATCGCGGGATCGGGAAGATCCACGGGAATTTCCTGCTCGGGTTTTTTCATGGTGGTGGACACCAGAAAGAAAATCAGCAGGAGGAAAACACAGTCGATGAGCGGTCCCATATCGACTGTGATGTCATCACCATCATCCAAATTGAGACGCATCTTATTCGCCCTGTTCGGAGGTGGAGCTGGCGGGTTTAAACCAGCGGCTAATCAAATGACTGAGTTGCTCCTCCAACCCCAAAGCGAGCATGTTGGTACGAATGCGGAAAAAGTGATAACAGGAGAGGGCGGGGACTGCGATTACCAGACCGAGGGCGGTGGTAATCAACGCGAAAGAAATATCGCCGGCCATAATGGAGGGGTCACCCATTTCGCCCGCCAAAGCGACGGATTCAAAAGCGCCGATCATTCCGTAAACGGTTCCGAAAAGTCCCAGCAGCGGGCTGATGGTGGCGACCACGGCCAAGGGGTAGGCCCATTGCAGGTGGTAACGCATTTCGCGGCTGGCCACATCGCCGGCCATGGTGGTGACGTCGGTGCGGGGGGAGTCGCGGTGTTCTGCGATTTCGATGATGACCCGGCCGAGGGTGGAATGGCTTCCGGCCGCCAGTTGTTTGACGCCTTCCATATCTCCGTTGTTCCAGAGCTTGTCTGCTTTGCCGGCCAGACCCGCAGGGGTGATACGGGATTTGCGCAGGTTAAACACCCGTTCGAAAGCAAAAGAGAATCCAATGATGGAAATGGCGAACAGGGCGATACCGGTTTTGCCACTGCCGCGGAGTTTTTCTACCAGGGCGTTGGAAGAGCTGACTTCTTCATCCAGGGTTTCTTCAACCACGATTTCGGTGGCGACTTCCGCTTCTTCCTGGGCGAAGATCCCGAAGGGAGACACGGAAAAGGCAACAAAAAGGCATACGATGTATAGAGGGATTCTAAGAGATTTCATAAATTTTATGGGTCAAAATGACGTAAACTATTGCGAGAGGAGTTTAGCTGTAAAGAGAGGGATTCAAATTGTCAAAGGATTTTCAGGCCCTCATTTCAGATCGGCCAGGAGTTCCGGCAGAATATTCTGGGCGGCTTGCCGGCCCATATGCTCATAGCCTTCCCCGTTGGGATGCAGGTTGTCGGGGAGGAGGCCGGCGAGGGATTCGCCCAGCAATTCGGTGCCTTCAAACAGGAAGATGTGATTGTCGCCATGTGCCTTCAGCGCCTGATAGGCCCGGCGAAGTTGCTCCCGGTAATTTTCCAGGGTCATGTCGCCGGCATTGGTTTCGGTTTCGCGGTTCGCCCCGAAAATGGGGGTGATGAGACCGATGGGGGTTTCGGGATGCTTTTCGCGGAGAATGCGGACAAACCCGACGACCGCCGGCGCGAAACTCCGTTCGTTGAGGGATCCACGTCCATAGATGTTGATGCCCAGTTTTAAGGTGATGATATCGGCGGGTAGATCGCGGATCATCAGGGCCATCATGGAATCGAGATGGCATTGGCCACCGACACCCAGACAGGTGAGATCGAGATTGTGGGCGCGAGCGGCCATAGCGGGCCAGGAATGACTGGGGCTGAAACTGCCATGGCAATGGGTAATGGAACTGCCGTAAGTGACCCAGCGGAGACGTTGATCTTCGACCGGAGAAAATTCAGATCCATCGGCCACTTTTAGGCCGCGCAGGATAAGAGGACCACCCGTGGGCATCCAGATTTCCTGAATCTGGGTGGCGTCTTCTGAAAGATTTTCAAAACGAATGGTGGAAGTGTTTTCGCCGGTAGAGGTGGAAGCCACCCGCTTTCCGTCCACCACCAAATCAAAGAGGCGGTCAAAGTGATCCCCTTCCACCCATGCGATATCAAGTTCGACAAAAGGACTGTTGCTGTGAAAACGGAGACGGATGCCGGCAGGTTCCCGCAATTTTTCGGAGAGTGCGCAATGGCTTTGAAAGAGCGGGAGCTCTTGCACGGGCAGACGCCAAAGATGAATGCCGTCGGGTTTGACGTCCAAACTTACTGCACCTTGAATAAAGGAGGGGGCTAATGTGATTTCCATAATATTTATATCCATTTGAGGTCAGAAGAAGCCATTTGTTTGTGTGAAGCCCGAAGAAAAGTCAAATAAACCTTTCGAAAAGAGACATTTTTGAAAAATGGGGACGAGGGCATCTTGGCTGATATTTTTGTGAACAAATCATCCGGCTCAAAAGCATTTTAAATAAAACTATAGCTCATTTATAATGGGGGTCTTACTGTTTATTCGTAAAAACCACGAAAAAAACGTCTCCCTGATTCCCACGAATTGAATGCATTACCCGGAGGTGTATTCTACAAGCCGAGTTTACCTGATACTTTCATCTTCAGTCTCCGCTGCTTCTTTTCCGGTGCGGCTTCGCGGAGGAGGTATTTCTTTTGAGAGGTTTGGGTTTGCAGGTAAAGTGCTTTGGCCGGAACTTTTTTGCCACCCCGAAAATGCATAAAGTCGTCTATTAATTCCAATCCTAGAATGTGTTCACGGGGAATGTCGGTTTTACGATAGCCAAACCAAAGCGGGTGGTAGAGCGTTACGTGATTCCGGTGTATTTTTGCGAATGGGCAATGGATCAGTATTCCGGAAACCAAGCTGAAAATAAAACCCATGAGAATAAAGGGAAGGCTATTTAAGATCTCCCCCCGATACACCGATACTCCTCCGCCAACCAGGAAGAAAAATCCTCCCAGGGCAAAAGGAATCATGGCGACTCGCAGGATGGGATTTGTTTGGGTGAGGATCATGGGAGAATCAATATTTTTCAGGAATCTCTCGAATTTACTGCTTGGGCGGCCAGGGCTTTGTGATGCCATACGACTCGCGCTGCATTTCATCTTTGAGAATCGGGTCATTGTTGAGAATGAGCTGCTTAAGATTTCCGGTTAAATCAAATTCAAATTGCCATTCGACAGTGGGGGTATCGTAAAAAAGAATTTCTTCATCTTCATCCCGATCCGAACCGTATGGTTCTCCAAGAAGTGCAACGATGGCCTCTTTTTTCGTGGAAGTTAACGTTTGGTTCCCATAGTGAAGGGTCCCGGTAAAAGGGGTGAATCCTTCATTTGAAACATCATCCCAGACAATGCGCAGATCGCAGAATTTTTCTGTCTTCGCATCAAATCCTATTGCGATTCCCAGGGAATAATAGATGAGGGTTTCGAGTTTATTTACAGTTTTGGGGTTTTCCGTTTTCCCTAAAAAAGAAAAGGCATCTATACCTGTTTCCAAGGGTTTCCCGCACAGGGAAGCGTTTTGAGTGTCGAGGGTGAGGTGAAGAGGGGTCATTTTCTCCCAATCATCTGTAAAGGTTTTGGTACGGAATAATTTAAACATAAGAGACACTTTTTCTACGGATAAAGGCGTGGGCGGGGACGAAGGCGAGGTTCCAGGGAATTTCGGCCAGGATGACGAAGAGGAGGATGTCGCTGCCGGGAAAAAACTGTTTGGCGAAGACAATCGAGAGTCCGATATTGGTCCAGGTGGCGACAATGGCGAGGGTGGATCGGTCGCGGAGGGATGCGCCGGGGAAATGCAGGATCCAGCCGATGGCGTAGGCCAGCATCATACATCCCGAGGCCACCGCCACACCTTCCAGGACCGCTGTGGGGTTTTCTTTCACGGTTCCGGAGAGTCCGGAAACCGCTCCGAGCACCACCAGACACAATAAAACCACCGAAAGCGATGCGGTGTGGGGTTTCAGGACTTTTAAAATGGGTTTTCCCCGGCGAAGCGTAAGTTGAGCGGCCGCAAAGGGGATCAGGATTAACTTGGCCAGAAAGCGTATCATCTCCCATATTTCCACTTCCATAGTGGCTCCCACCCAGAAAGACAATAGCAGGGGAAGCGTGAAGGGGGCGATCATGGAGGTGAGGATCAGGGTGCACAGGGTCCGCTCAAAATGTCCATGCATGACCAAGGCCAGGGTCGGCGCGAGCGCAGCCACCGGGCAGGCATAGAGGAGAAGCACGCCGGTGCCCCAGGCCGGATGGGTGCCGGCAAGCTGTTCCAGCGCTCTGACGGCGAGAAAGAGCAGGGAGGGAAGCAGGATCAGACAAAAGAGGTTCAGCCAAAGCTGTCGTTTGCCGTTTCGAATTTCACGGACCAAAATTTCATAGTCTGTTTTGAGGAAACTCAGGTAGATCACCCCCATCAACACCGGAAAAATCAAAGGCGCTGAAAAATCGGCGAGTCGGGGGAAGAACAGGCCAGCCGCCAAAGCCACAATCAGAAACAAACTGAAATGGCGGGTAAGCAGGGATTCAAAGAGGGTGAAAAACCGACGCATGCGCGGGACCATGGTCCTTGGGGTGAGGGAGGTCAAGATCTCCCTTTGGGTGTATGCACTAAATCATGTTTTAGAAGATTCGATATATGTAGTGCCACGGTCCCCGTGGCAAACTCCAATGTTTTCCACGGGGACCGCGGAACTACCTTTACTCAGACGAATTCATCCTTGCCGGATGAGTTATTTAATGTTATTTAATAACGTTCCTTTTTATGATCCCCCACAGAGAAAACGTATGACATCTTTTGATCGTAGTGCCCCTTATAGTTCATTTTTACCCGGGATCGCCGGGGTAAACGGAAAGCCACTTTGGCTTTATTTCGTAAATCGCGGGCAGGCGGTGGCTTGTTTCGGGACGCAGGACAAGGACCATGCGATCATGCCTTTTCAATCGGCTTTTCTGCATCAGGCCCGGGTGGAACAGGAGGGTTTCCGCACCTTGCTTCGTTGGCGCGAGCACGATGAATGGCATTTTTACGAACCCTTTCGGGCGGCGGAAGAGGCGGCACGTTCACTTGATACCACACCTTCATCCCTGTTTTTAAAGGAAGAGGGCAATGCAAAAGGTTTGGATTTTCAGGTGTCCTACACTACGGTTGCCAATGAGACCTGTCCCTGCCTGTTACGGACCGTGACGCTTAAAAACAGTTCTGCGACCTCCCGCAGCCTGGAAATTCTGGATGGATTTCCGCGCTTGATTCCTTATGGGCTGAATCATTCGGCCTCCCAGAACGAACCTTTCGTCAGTTTGGGTTATTTGAAGATCGATGGACTGGAAGAGGGACTTCCCTTTTACCGGTTTTTGGATGCGCCTTCTTACGACCATGTCATCGGCAAACGCGAAGCCGGTAATTTCTATTTTTCCTTTGCGGAGGATGCAAATGGATCTTTGCCGATTCTTGCAGACGGGGACTGTGTTTTCGGGGAAGGCGGATCTTTGGCCACGCCCTTGTGTTTTGCCCGGGGAGATGCGCTTCAGTTGTCCGCCCAAAAAACGGCTTGTATGACCGCTTCGGCTTTTTCCCATCAAACAAGGGAGTTGGCCCCGGGGGAGTCTGTTACCTGGCATACGCTCTGCGGATCGGCTGAATCTTTTGAAGTGGCGCGTGATTTTCGTCAGCGCGCGATGGGCAAAGGGTGGGTCGTGCGCATGCAGAAGGCGTCGGCGCTGGAAGTGGACAAGGTTCTGCACCGCTTTTTCATGCACGGGGAGGAGGAGCTGTTTAATCAGTATATCCCCATGACTTTTCTCGACAACGTTTTGCGCGGCGGACTCCCGATTACGCTCTCGGCGGGGGACCGGAATCATCCCCTGCATGTCTACAACCGGGTGCATGGTGATTTGGAGCGGGATTACAACAGCTTTCGTTTGTCGCCCACTTATTACAGTCAGGGAAACGGACATTACCGGGATGTAAATCAGAACCGGCGGAATGATATTTGGTTTAATCCGGATATAGGTGCGGGAAATCTCCGCTACTTCTTTAATCTTCTGCGGCTCGACGGATTTAATCCGATGGAATGTCTGGGGGTGGTTTTCCGTCTGGATGAAGACGTCGATGCGGCGGTTTTGGTCGAAGAGGTCGGGCTCCACGATCCTGAGGGAATGTTGGCAGACTGCATTTCGGGTGAATTTGCGGTGGGAGATCTGTTGGGCGCCCTGGAGAAATCCGGCGTGAAGCAAAAAGAACGTTCGCTGGTGCTCGAAAAGATTCTCGCGGTTTCGAGCCTCCACGAACGGGCTGAATTTGGAACCGGCTTCTGGATTGACCATTGGTTTTACTGCTTTGACCATTTGGACCGCTTTGGCGCGCTGTTCCCGGACCGGGTGGAGCATCTCTTATTGCATGAGGCGGATTATAGTTATTGGGATGATGAAAACCGGGTGCTTCCGCGGGCGGAACGTTATCTGTTGGTGGGAGAGAATTTGGTACATCAGATGGGGCAACCGCTGGTGGATCCGGCAAAGAAGAAAATGTTGGCCGGCCGGCGGGATCCGGTGAACCGGGTACGGGTAGAGGGGGGAAAAGGAAGCGTTTATACCACCAATCTGTTGGAAAAAATTCTTTGTCTGATGTTAAACAAAGCGGCCTCTGTGGCGCCCTCCGGATTGGGATTGGAAATGGAGGCCGGGCATCCGGGCTGGCTGGATTCGCTCAACCGCCTTCCCTACATGTTTGGATCCAGTACTTCCGAGCTTTTTCAATTGCTGCGGGCGGTCCGCATGCTGTCGGATTTGCTGGAGCCTCTGGAAGTTCCGGTACAATCCTGGCCCCGGGAGCTGGGTACTTTTCTGGATGAAATCGATCAGGCCGTACGGATGGATGACGAAGATCCTATGCTGTACTGGCAGGCGGCGAATGCGGCAAAAGAAAGCTTCCGGGCCGAGACCTGGATGGGGCTTTCCGGAGAAATGTGTGAGGTGGATGCGGAGCGGCTGGGTTCGTTTTTGACCTCGCTGGATGCTTTTCTGTTGAAGCTGACCGGCAAGATCACAGATGACGCCAGCGGGTTGCCGCAGACTTATTTCCTGCATAAACCCGAGGGCTGGACCTTGCAGCGCGATGCCGAAGGGAATGAACTCCTTTCTGTTGATGGGTATCCGCGGGTGTCGGTACCCGGGTTTACGGCCGAAGCATTGCCATTGTTTCTGGAAGCCCCGGTGCATGCGCTTCGGATTTGTGGAGACGACCGGGAGGCGAAACGCCTGTGTGATTCATTGCGGGAGTCCCCGCTTTTCGATCCCAAGTTAAAAATGTATATTTTGGGGGACCGGATGTCTGACTATGGGGCGTCAGTGGGGCGTCTGGGGGTGTGGACGGCCGGTTGGTTCGAAAATGAAAATGTTTTTCTGCACATGGAGCACAAGTTGTTGGTTTCCATGTATGAGAGCGGGCAATACGAGCGGTTGTTTGAAAGCATGCGCGATGTGATGGTTCCTTTTCAGCCTCCGGAACGATACGGACGGAGTCCGCTGGAGAACACCTCTTTTATTACCTCCAGCCGTCATCCTTATCCGGAGCGGCATGGGCGCGGATACCAGCCGCGTTCCAGCGGGACCACGGCTGAAGTGCTGGATCTTTTTTTGAGAATGTGTTTTGGCGACCGGCCCTTCCGGATGGAAGGCGGAGAGCTGCTGTTTGAACTCGCTCCCAGCTTGCCGGCCTGGATTTTCACCAGGAGCGCATCGGAATGCGAATGGGTATTGCCGGATGGAAGCAAGCGGCAGCTTTCCATAGAAGAAAACAGTTTTACGGTGCTTTTCCTGGGCAAGACCCTGGTCACCTACCACAATCCTGAGCGGGAAAACCTTATTCATTCCGCATTGAAAGACGAATATTTCTATCGCCTGTGTGACCATGAAGGCGTGGTGACCGAGATGCCGGGACCCTGTCTGCAGGGTTCCTGGGCCCACCGGGTTCGGAAGGGGGAGTTCGATTGGATTGAACGGCGGCCCGGGCGCCGCTGATTCGATCGGACATAAAGGGCTGAGGATCTTTTTATGAACAATTTTGCGGAGGTGCTGCGGTATCCGCGGAACGTAATTTGTGAGGTAAACGGGAGACAAAATTAAAAAAGTTCGTTATGGCGTAGGTATGACGAAACATTATATTGCAGTGGATATTGGTGCATCCAGCGGTCGTACGATCGTGGGAACGCTTGAGAACGGAAAATTAACTCTCAAGGAAATCAACCGGTTTTGGAATGGTCCGACCGAAATTAAAGGAACCCTTTATTGGGATTTTGTTCATCTGTTCCGCAACCTGAAAGAGGGAATTGCGCTGGCGAAAAAGGAATGCGGAGACGGGGTGGTTTCAATGGGCATTTGCACCTGGGGGGTGGATTTCGGCTTGATGGATGCCGAAGGGCAGCTGTTGGGAAATCCGGTGAACTATCGGGACAGCCGCACGGTGGGCATGTTTGAAAAAGTATTCGGAGTCGTCCCCCGTGAAGAAGTTTTCGCGCAGACCGGGATTCAGTTCATGGAATTGAATACCCTCTATCAGATGATGTCGCTGGCCTTGGAGGATTCCTTCCAGTACCGCAGTGCCCAAAAGATTTTGTTCGCTCCGGATTTGTTAAGCTACTGGCTGACCGGCAAAATGTTTGCGGAGCGCAGTATCGCAAGTACATCCCAGTTCTACAATCCTGTCACAGGTGATTGGGCTTACGGGTTGCTCGAAAAACTGGGCATCCGCAGTGACATTTTCCCCGATTTGGTTGATCCCGGTACGGTGATCGGTGATTCGGACGGGATTCCCGTGGTCGCGGTTGGCGGACATGATACAGCCAGTGCTTTTGCTGCCGTGCCGGTCGCGAAAGATGAAAAATCGGCTTTCCTGAGTTCCGGTACCTGGTCTTTACTCGGGGTGGAGTTGCCCGAACCGATTATTAATGATGGCGCGCTGGCCGCAAACTTTACCAATGAAATCGGGGTTTGCGGTACGGTCCGTTTCCTGAAGAATCTTTCCGGTCTCTGGATTCTTCAGGAATTGCGCCGGGTCTGGAATGAACAGGGGTGTGATTACTCCTGGGCCGCGATGGCGTCGATGGCCCTTCAGGCCGAGCCCTTTGCGTTCTTTATCGATCCCAGCGACGAAAGCTTTATTGCCCCCGGCGACATGCCCGGCCGCATTCAGGACTATTGCAAAAATTCCGGGCAGGCCTGTCCGGAAACCCATGCCCAAATCCTGCGTACGGCTTACGAAGGTCTCGCCTTGCTCTATGCCGATACCTTCGATGAGTTGGAAACACTTTCCGGCCGGGAATTGAATACTTTGCGGATTGTGGGCGGTGGATGTCAGGACAAACTTCTCGATCAAATGGCCGCCAATGCCACCGGCCGCAAGGTGATTACCGGACCCATTGAAGCGACGGCCACCGGAAATTTGATTATGCAAATGAAGGCGATGGGGGATATTCAGTCTTTGGAAGAGGGACGGGAAATTGTGCGAAACTCCTTTGCGGAAGAAACCCTGACCTTTGATCCTGAAGATGGAAATGCCTGGGCGGAAGGCTTGAAGAATTGGCGCAAGCTCTGTCGGTAAACCGCGATTGCCTACCGATGACGGCGCGGATCCGGCGCGCCGTCGTTGGTTAATTGTAAATGGCTGGCGGGATCGGAAGGCCGGTTACAGAAATCCATATTCCAGACCCCGTCAAAGGTCAGGGATGTCATACCGCAGTTCTCGTGGGCGAAACTTATTACCTTGTTGGTATCCAGCAGGCAATTGAGTAATTCGCGCAGGAAGTGTCCGTGGGTCAGCATCAGCACACAGTCCTGTGGATGAAGCTCCGCCATTTCGCGAAGCAACTGCCGGGTGGCCTGCGCACGGAGAACGCCTTCTTCAAAGGTCTTGTCTACGGGTTTGATTGCGTTGCCGTTTCGGAAATCGAACAGATGTGCCAGGGGCGCAGGCAGCGATGCCGGTTGTGACCGCCAGACGGTTCTCGGCTCATCGACAGGGGGTTGCCAGCAGCCTTCCGCAATCTCAGGCCAGATCTCTGCCCGCTGATGCGTGGCTTCGATGTAGGGGATGATGGTTTCCATGGCCCGCTGCAGAGGACTGACGATGATTTTATCGAAGTTCAGGGATTGCAAACAACCGGAAAGAGTTTTGGCCTGCGCCCGGCCTTGATCCGAGAGGGAGTCATGCGACGCGACGGAGTAGTTCCCCGTGGCATTTCCTTGTGATTGCGCGTGTCGGATAAGGAGTAGTTTCATGGGGTAGGGGATGCGGGTGATGGGTTCAGGCTTGAAAGAAACACGATCTTTCGCCCGATTCAATTCCCGAGGGGGAAAATAAAGGGCCGTCAGCAATGATCTCTTTTTTCCGGGGGGGAGGTAAAAGTTTGGAGTTATGTGTCATTAGCCTCGCTTTTCCGATGAAGTGAATGATAGGGAAATTTCTGATTTCGAGCGACGAATCGTCAAGTTCGGGTTTATTAAAACTCAGATGTCAGAGGTAAAAAGGAATTTCAACATGAATGAATTTGCGAAAAACATACTTAAAGATTTTATATTTGATGAAGAAATCAACTCCAGAATTGACCTGGGAATTGAACAAAATCGAAAAGGGTTTGGGAAGATCACATTACAGGATGTGAACGGGGATGTGGTGCAGGGGGCGAAGATTAAGCTGAAGTTGAAAAAACATGAATTTCAGTTCGGCTGTAATGCCTTTATGTTGAATCAATTTCCGGAAGCGGAGCAGAATGCGCAATACGAGGAAGTGTTCAGCGAATTGTTTAATTTGGCGGTGGTGCCTTTTTATTGGTCGGATTTGGAGCCGGAGCAGGGGCAGCTGAGGTTTGAGCATGGCAGTACGCCCATTTACCGGCGTCCGCCCCCGGATGATGTATTGGATTTTTGTAGCAGAAAAAACATTACCCCCAAAGGTCATCCGCTTTTCTGGCATCTTTTCAGACCGCAGTGGTTGCCGCATGATAAGCAGGAAATGAAGCATTCCATCACCCGGCGTTTCAGAGAAATCTCGGAACGTTACGCGGATAAAATTAAGATTTGGGATGTGTGTAATGAAGCACAGACCATCGGAGTGGATGATTTAAACCGTGATATTCCGGACGACCATGTGGAGTTGGCATTTGATTTGGCGCAAAAGTATTTTTCAACCTGTACGAAGACCTACAATGACGACCGGATGTGGTATCATTTCAGCGGGAGTTATTCGCCGGTGTATCTGCTGGTGAAGTCGTTGCTTGACCGAAATTACAAAGTAGACGCGCTTGGGCTTCAGTATCATATGTTTGCCGGTCAGTTGCAATATGCCGATAAATTTTTGAATCCCAAATATCTGTTTCACTGTTTGGATCAGTACGGGAAGTTAGGACTCCCCATCAATTTTTCAGAAGTCAGCATCATCAGCAGCCGGAATCTTGGGGATGGAGATGAATTTCAGCGTATGATTGCCGAAAAGTTATACCGGTTGTGGTTTAGTCATGCGTCGGTGAACGGGGCCATCTGGTGGAATATGGTGGATGGAACCGCTGCCTATGCGCCCATTGGAAGTGAAGAAGGGGAAAACAGTTTACGCGCCGGATTGGTGAATTATGACTTTTCTCCTAAACCCGCTTATACCGCATTACACAAATTGATTCAGCAGGATTGGCAGACGAACGTCACGCTGGATTATGAACACGGCGCCCGCAATAAATTCTGTGGATTTTATGGTGACTATGATGTGGAGATCGAGACGAATGCCGGAAGCTGTACCCGGGAGTTGAAATTGTCGAAAGGCGAATTGAATCAGTTTCGTTTCCAAGGGTGTAAGTAATTCAGGGTCTTCTCAAAAGCTCCGGGTGGATTTGGGTGAGAGTCGTGCTTTCAGCACTCGGTGGGGTTGGGTGATTTTATTTCCACCCCGGCCCTCGCGGACCGGGCTTTGGAGAGTCGTCCCGTTGGGACTGGCTTGGGTTGGGAGGTGATGAGGGGATGAGAGCCGTGCCTTCAGCACTCATTATGATTGGGTGGTTTTATTTCCACCCCCGGCCCTGGCGGACCGGGCTTTGGAGAGTCGTCCCGTTGGGACTGGCTTGGGTTGGGGGAAGGGTGAGGTCTTTTATGTTGGGGCTGAGGAGGATTGATATTTCCGTCCCGTTGGGACCGGTTTGGGGTGGATGATCCTGACGGATTTTTTATATTGAATCCCGAAGGGATGGCTCTCCAAAGGCCAGCCCGCAAGGGCTGGTATTGTGAGGTAAAAATATACATGAGGCCTGTAGGGCCGGCTCTCTTTTTGCGCAGGAGAGTTTCGTTCAATCCCACACATACCGTTCGTCATAGGGGATTTGATATATTTTCAGAAACCGCCGGTATTCTTCCTGAAATGTTTCCGTGCGATGATGGTTTTCCTGATCTTGAATATAATGAATCAGGGCTTCCACATGTCCCGGGGAAATTGAAAATGCGCCGTAACCTGATTGCCAAGAAAATTTCGATATCCCGGGAGTGGAAACGTTCTCTTTCAACCATCGGGAAGAGTTGGCTTTGATGGATTGCACCCATTTCGAGATATTGAGAGTGGCCGGTAATCGGGCGAGAATGTGAACATGATCGGCGACCCCGCCCACGCGCAATGTTGGTGCTTTCAGATCGGAAGAAACGGTTTGGAGATAAGCGTGTAGCGATTCGGAATAACGGCTTTTAATGAAAGGGTATCTGTTTTTGGTGCTGAAAACCAAGTGGACATAAAGTTGGCATAGGGATTGGGACATGATGGTATATTATGTATACATGTGTATTTGTATGCAAGGGCGGATTGAGGTTTTTTATAAGGAGTGAGAGAGCCGTGCCTTCAGCACTCATTTTGATTGGGTGGTTTTATTTCCACCCCCGGCCCGGGCGGACCGGGCTTTGGGGGGTCGTCCCGTTGGGACTGGCATGGGTTGGGGGGTGATGAGGGGATGAGAGCCGTGCCTTCAGCACTCATTTTGATTGGGTGGTTTTTGCCCGCCCCGGCCCTGGCGGACCGGGCTTTGGAGAGTCGTCCCGTTGGGACTGGCTTGGGTTGGGGGAGGATTGTGGTTGTCGTCTCGTTGAGACCGGTTTGGGGTGGGGGCTCCTGACGGATTTTCTACAAGGAATCCCGAAGGGATGGCTCTCCAAAGGCCAGCCCGCAAGGGCTGGTATCGTGGGGTGAAAAATATACATGAGGTCTGTAGGGCCGGCTCTCTTGTTCGTGATGGACTTCATTTGTGCCGCTTTCTCTTTCTGGAATATTGTAAAATGGACTTTTTGCTGGGCGGGGCTTGTGCTCTGCCTGGTTCTGAATAAGGTACCATCCCTACACCCTACGTGAGCCCCGGAGCCTTCAGAATGGAACCTATAAAAATTGGTCAGATCGGTATTTGTCACGAGCATGCATCCGCTAAAATGGATGCGCTTCGGAAGCTTCCGGAGTTGTTTGAAATCGTGGGGGTGGTCGATGACCGCGCCACAACTGCGGCACGCTTTGCCGGAGATAATGTTGAGCCCTACAAAGGTCTTCCCTGGTTGACCGAAGAGGCGTTATTTGCGGTGCCGGGTTTACAGGCGGTGGTGGTGGAAACCCCGAATACGGATTTGGTATCGACGGCGCGGCGTTGCGTGGCACGGGGATTTCCGATCCATATGGACAAACCCGGCGGAGAGGATCCGAAGGCTTTCGCTGACCTACTCGCGGAATGTGATCAGGGTCAGGTGCCCCTGCAAATGGGATATATGTTTCGGAACAATCCGGCGATGCAGTTCTGTCGGGAGGCGGTACAAAAGGGTTGGCTGGGAGAGGTGATGGAGATTCACGGAGATATGAGTCACGATTATGGTGGAGAGGCTTATCAGGATTATCTGGCCAAATTCAGCGGGGGGATTTTGTTTAACCTGGGCTGTCACCTGATTGATTTGGTGACGTCCATAATGGGGCGCCCGGAGTCGGTGGTTCCTGTTCTGCGTTCGGTATCCGGCACTCCGGCAGATGCGATGAATAACGGACTTGCGGTGTTGGCGTATCCGCATGCGCTGGTGACGATTCGCGCCTGCAGCCGGGTTGCGGGGGGATTAGATCGTCGGCGCTTCCTGTTGAGCGGCACCGGCGGCAGCATAGAGTTCTCTCCCATGGAAAGATTTGACGGCTTGCCTTTGGAGGCGCGGCTGACTTTGCGCGAGGCCAACGAAAGTTATGCGGCGGGCACGCATACCCTGGAGTTCCCGGCGCGGGATGACCGTTACGTAGACCAGCTTATAGAGTTCGCGCAGATTGTGCGCGGCGAAAAAATCAACCCTTACACAACCAAACACGACAGGATGGTTCAGGACATTGTGCTGGCCGCCTCGGGTTACACCCCATGGAAAATATGAAATTTAAAAATAAAGTTGCGATTATTACAGGAGCAGCCTCCGGAATGGGGCAGTTGGCGGCACAAAATTTTGTTGAAGCAGGAGGTTTTGCGGTACTGACCGACGTCAATGGCGACGCGGTCACTGCGGCTGCCGATGCATTAAACGAACAGGGTCATCAGGCAATCGGCGTGCAGGCGGACGTTCGGGTTTATGACGAAGTGAAGCAGGTGGCGGATGAAGCGTTGCAAAAATTCGGGCGCATTGATGTGCTGATGAATTTTGCAGGCGGTGCGGAAACCCGGATGATGAATTGCCACAAACCATTCCATGAATTGCCGGTGGAAGTGGTCGACTGGGGATTGGACGTAAACCTGAAAGGGGCGGTATATTTTTGTCACGCGGTGATGGGGCAGATGATAAAGCAGAAATCCGGGGTTTTGCTGAATCTGGGATCGGTCAGTGGGGTGGAAGGGTCATCCGGGGCGGTGAATTACTCTGCGGCCAAAAGCGGAATTATCGGGCTCACCAAGGCTTTGGCCCATGCCGGTGCCCCCCACGGGGTGCGGGCTTGTTGTGTATCCCCGGGACCGGTGCTGACCCGTCCGGGCATGGCGAATATGAAAACCCGTCTGGGCCGGGCCGCGGAGCCGCAGGAAGTCGTGGATTTGATTCTGTATCTTTGTTCGGATCAGGCGGCCTTCATCACCGGCACGAATTATCTCATCGATGGTGGCCGCAGTTGCGGCGGGATGGACTGATCTTATGAAAAGAAAAATCATTGCATTCACCGAGGTGGGCCGGGCTGAATTTTTAGAAACCCCTCTGGGTATTTTGGGAGACAATGACGCACTGATCGAAAATGAAATTTCGGCCATCAGTTCTGGTACTGAGCGTGCTTGTTTATTGGATTTACCAAATCTCGGGGATGCACTGCCGGGACAATTTCCAAAATCATTGGGTTACAGTGGCGTGGGACGGGTATTGGAAACGGGTAAAAATATTACGAGGGTGAAAGCCGGAGATCGGGTGCTCACACATTGGGGGAGTACGCATTCGAATTACAATTTCATCCGCGAAGAAAACCTGATGAAAATCGAGAATGACACCCTTCCTTCTGAACATGCAGTCTTCGCGGTGATTGCGGGTTTTTCTCTGAACGGACTCAGGAAAACCCGTTTGGAGATCGGGGAAAGTGCGGCGGTGATTGGGATGGGGATTTTGGGGGTGTTCGCGTTGGCATTGTGTCGCATTGCAGGCGCGGCGCCGGTGATTGCGGCGGACCTAAATGAAGCACGTCGAAAATTGGCACTCGATTTGGGCGCGCATCACGCATTTGATCCGATGGAGGCGGACTATATAGAGAAAGTGAAAGCGGTGAGTCGGGGAGGGGTGAATGCGGTGGTTGAAGTGACCGGTCAATCGATTGCCATGAAACAGGCACTGGCCTTTACCGCACCCTTTGGACGGATCTCGTTACTGGGTTGCACGCGGGTATCCGATACCGGGATCGATTATTATCAGGAAGTACACCGACCGGGGATTGAAATAATAGGCGCGCATACCAACGCCCGGCCCAAGCAGGAAACCCGACCGCATTCCTGGACCTGGAAGGATGATGCCCGGGCGTTGATGGATTTTATGTCGGACGGGAGGCTGGATATGACCCGAATTCTGTCTGCGACTTATCGTCCTGAGGATGCGTCTGTCGTTTATAAAGCCCTCGCGGAAGACCCCGATTTTCCGGTGGGAGCGGTGTTTGACTGGCGAGGGTAAGCTGCTTATTTTTCAGGCGGCGCTTTGACGGGCAGAATGTCGTAGGTCCGCCGGATTTTGAGCGGGCCCCCGGCGGCGTCGGCTTCGACGACAAACAGGAAGTTTCGGCGGACGGGGCGGTGTCCCCAGACCGAAGAAAAGGTGCGAAGTTCGTCTTCGATATAGTAGCTCATGTACACAGGAAGATCGAGGGTTTCCTTTTTCCAATCCGGATCGGAAAGGCGTCCGGTGGCACCGGCAGGAATGTTCAGTTTCCGGGTTCCGATTTTCAGAGCGACGGGTTGTGGGCTGAGGTTAAAGACAAAGTATTCCCCGGTGGCAACCTTGGAGCTGTCCAGCGGTATGGCTTTCATATGAAGCGGGGGGCTGTCGGTTTTCCCGGTCAGAATGAGAACCCGTTCTGCACCTAAAGGCAAAGGGATCCGGGCGGCGGGAGGGACGGGTTCTGCTTCCGGCAGGAAAGCTTTGGGGTCGCGGTGGAGAATGAGCTCTGCCGGGCCCTGGTAGGGAATGGGGATGCCGAATCCGCGGGGGACACTTCGGAAAGGTTTTACTTCTTTGCCGTCGAAGAGATAGAGATGGGTGACGGGTTCAAACAGTGCGAGGGTCAGCAATTCCGTTTTTACCTGCGGGGGTGGGGGCTCCTGCGCAAACAGGGGCCATGACAACAGGCAAAGCAAAAGGAAGTGGCGGAAATAAATCATAATGTTTCTCCGCTTTCTTCCGTGGGCAACCAGCGGAAAGAAACCACTTCAAAGTGGCGGCCAAAGGCTTGGTTGATCAGAGTGAGGCTGTCCTCCTGATCATTTTCCCAGTTTTCATTGGCGGGATCCACGTAGTCTGCGCTCCGCTGTAATACCGCCTCGCACCAAGCAACCGCCCCGCTGTCAGTTTCGCCGTAGGCGCGGACGATGAAGGTGTCGGAGCGGACCTGTAGAATGGGCGCCAGACTTTGCAGCAGATCGCCCTGCATGAGATAACCGGCATAGCCGGTGGCGGCGGACTCACCATCGACCGCATTGGAAAATTGGCTGCCATCCGGAGTGGAAGCGAGATCTCCAAGGCTGTTACTCAGTTTGGTGCCCGGGACATTGACGGTGAGGTCCAGGGCGGCCTGCAGGGCCCCTTTTCGCCGATGTGCGATGTTGGTGGCATCCGGGTTGCGGTTGACAAATTCGGCCAGACTTCTGAAGGGACCGCGCTCCCCGATTTCGGTGACAATGGCTTCGGCAAGGGAATCGAGTTCGGCGGAGGACAGTTTGCGCCAGCCTTTCCAGTAGGCGCCGGTGCTGCTGCTCTCTCCGGATTCATAGGGGTCGGCTTGTAGAGGATGTCCGAATTTGTTGAAGCGGATGGCGTCAGGCTGTTCCCAGGACAGGCTGCCGGTGGCCGGATCGATCACCGGCAGTTCCGCATCTGCCATTGATGACAACACGGCCTTCCAGGCGGTTTTGGAAGTGGAGTTAATATTAAAAGCGCCCAGAATCCGGATATGGGCGGCGAGGGCTTCGGCCCCGCGTTCGCCGCTGTTGGAGAGCAGGCTGTTCAGGCTGCCGGTTTCGCCCGGTACATAGATCATGCGGGGGTTGGGAAGGGTGTCGAGATGACCGGCCAAGGTGCTGTCCCAGTCGCTGCCGCCGCCGACGTAATCGGGCGCGAGGGTGGAGAAAAAGATTTCATCCCAGATGCGTTCATTGACTTCGTAACTGATGTCGGTGAGGTCAAAACCGGTCAGGTTGTGAAAATCTTCGGCTACGGTCTGGTCCAAAGGAATCCGCATGCTGGCATAAGAATTTCCGGCCACAAAAGTGGGTTCGAAATCGTAGCGGGCGAGGGGGGCGTGTTGAAACTGGCCCACGGAGACCAAGGGGGAGTTCGGCACATCCAGAATCGGAACGTGGGTACTGCCGGTGGCGGATTGTGAACTGGGACCGAGAAATCCGCGGTAACGGGTGGGGTCTGCCTCCGGTGACTCATCAAAAGCGAAACCCCGGTTGCCCGTGCCTTCTCCGGTCCAGGCCGGAACATAGTTCCAGCCTTCGCTATGTACAAATTCACCTTCTCCCTCCCAAGTGGCGTTCATGGTCAGGGCGCGGGCATTGGTATCCACCCAGCCGCGGACCCGTTGGTTGGCATCCAGAATATCGCTGGTGGTGCGGAGATGAAAAGACCAGGTGGCCAGATGGGCGGGGCTGTCGACGATCGCCTCCGGGGTGGTGTTGGGCGGGAGGTCGGCGGTTTGATGAATCAGTTCCGGAATGAGGTTGTTCTTTGAAGAAGGTTTCTCTTCCACCGATCCGCTGTTCCAAAGACCGTTGAAGCCGGCCAGTTGCACTCCGTCATAGCTTTCCAGATGATTGCTCCCGTCATTGTTATCGTTGGTTTTCAGGCTGATCCACATGGCGCTCCCGGCATCACTGTAGCTCCAATGGTCGTGGGTTTCATCCAGATAGCTGTCCTGAAGTCCCACTTCCAGGATTTCAATGGTACTGCCTCGGGGGACGCCTTCTAATGGTACTCGATTGCCACTTAAACTTTGATCAAAAGAGGCAGGGATAACGCCTTCTTCGCTCCATGCAGACTCGAGAAAAACAAATTTTCTCGCGATTTGGTGAACTTGATTATCGGTGGTTCGCTTGGAGAGAGAAAACAAGCGGACCTCCCCGGGTTCAAAATCCGCATCGTTGATTCGCAGTCGCAGGTATTGTCCGCCCGGTTGGGAGGGGGACCACTTCCCGGGCCACTGTCGTTTGCCCCAGGCGGTATGTTCAGTGACCGCATTCGTGACGGAATTGGTGATGCGGATTTTAACATAAGGACTGATATACCAGTCCATCGAATAGTTGTTGGCGTCCAACCCGACGGTGTAGGGGTTCCACAGGCCTATTAGAGGTTTGTATTCTATCCCGATGGCATAGGTGTTTCCTCCTTTTGGACTCGCGGTGAGACGCATGCCAAAGCGCAGGTGGGAGAGCACAGGAGTGACCGGAGCGTTGACGTGTTGGTTCTCTCCATCGTTTTGATAGGGCAGCCACTGGTTGATTTTGACCGAACTATTGGCCGCAGGCTGGGCGGTAACGTTTTTGAGGCTGTGGGTGGAGGAGAGCATCTGCCACAGGCGGCCGTACTGCCAGAGAATGCCGAGATTGGGTCCGGGCCGGTTGGTGGTGTAGGGGGCGGCGCTGATGGTTTGGCTGAGGAAAAACCGGTCGGGGTCGGAGATTTGTCCGTCCGGATAGCTGTAGACCGGCACCCCGTTTTCGGTGATGGCAACCGTGCCCCGGGCGCCCAGGGCGTAGTCCACCAGGTTGCTGCCTTCCATGGAGCGATCGAGAACCACGGACCAATCTGCTTTGAGTCCGCCATCTTTGACATTGACGGGGAGGCCCAGGCTGTAGGGGGTAATGTCGTGGCGGAGAACGGATGCCGGTAAATCCGGATCCTGGAGGGTAATGGTTTTGCGGGTGGAGAGTTTCCGGATCCGGTTGGCATTTGTCCAAATGGGATCGTCCGTCCAGCCCTGATTGATTTTTGAAACCGAGGGTCCTCTGGGGGATTGAGCGAGAATTTCCCTTTCCTGTTCCGGTGACGTCACCGCTTCGGGAGCAAGATCCACCCGTGCTTTGACCCCTTCGTCTCCCACCCACCAGGCGTATCGGTGGGTTTTTCCCCCTTCACTGTATTCCTGAACCGGTACCACCACGTCCAAAGCCTCGTTCAGGGAGGGGTCATCGGAAAACATCCGGACTTTTGGGGTGCCGGTAAGGTTCATTTCCGGATCCGGTTGACCGCTTCCGCTCACCAGCCATACCGGGTCTCCCGCGGCGACTCCGTTCCAGGGGGTGGCGGTTTTATCGGATGCCCACACCCCGGTCCAATAGGGCTGTTGGGTGGATCCGGTGAGTGCGGCATTTGCGGTGATTCGTTGGTCACTGCCCGCGTATTTTTGCAAAGAGGCGAGGGCGATTTCCAGCCCGACTTTGGCATTGGCTCTGGCGAGGCGCAGCTCTTGACGGTTATCGACTTCCCGGAGGCTTACGCGGACATAGACCGTAAAGGAGAGCACCAGCATCAACAACAACGAAACCACCAATAGCGTCAACAAGAGTGCGGAACCGGAACGGGAAAAATCTGTCCGTTTGGGTGAGTTGAGGTATGATTGATGTTGTTGAGGCATATACAATATTCTATGCAGGAACTTAATAGTTGTTAAACGATACTTTCGCTTAAATACGAAATAAAGAAAATAAATTACGTAATTAATTAAATTCAGCAAGGTGATGGCGGCCGCAACGCCGTTGGCGTAGGGGATGTTGGGGGTTGACCCCAGGGTAGATCCTCCTGCGTCGGATCAACCCTGGGCTGAAGGATGTAACGCCGTTGGCGTAGCCTGGGTTGGGGGGGTGTGGTTTGGATGATTGGCGGCCGCAACGCCGTTGGCGTAGGGGATGTTGGGGGTTGATCTCCCAGGGTAGATCCTCCTGCGTCGGATCAACCCTGGGCTGAAGGGTGTAACGCCTTTGGCGTAGCTTGGGTTGGGGGTAGGATTTTATCTGCTTTGGCTATGCCAACGGCATTGAGTCTTTCATCCCGGGGGTGGTGAGCCTACCCGAGCTGTCGCTCGCGACGGCCAGGGAAGGACGCCCCAGCGGCCAGGGGAACGAACCTACCCTGGGTATTTGTTATTAAAAATATTTTTACGCCAACGGCGTTGCGTCTGCCGTGAATGGCAGGCCGTTCTGAGTTTAGCTTGAATATTGAAGAAAAACCTTTCGCAAAGTCATGTTTTCTCCCTATTCTTCCGGCCAGTATGAGCACCGAAACTTTCGACATCCCCGAGATTCAGGATCCCAGCGTGCCGGGGATCAACCGGCTCCCTCCACGCAACCCCAGCTGGCCCGCACCCGATCTGTCATCGGGCTGGAGCAGTCATTATGATCAGTCGCCGTGGCTGACATCGCTGAATAGTCAGACCGCATGGGTTTTTGCCTGGTCACCCGAGCCTGCTCAACGCCCCCGGGATTTTTTTCAACCCGATTATGATGCCCGTGACTGGGAATCAATTCCGGTTCCCGCTTGTTGGGAAATTCAGGGGTTTGGCACCCCGATTTACAGCAATTTTGTCTATCCGTTTCAGGCCGACCCTCCTCGGGTCATGACGGAACCGCCGGCGCATTATACGACTTTCAAAGCGCGCAATCCCGTGGGATCTTACCGCAGATGGTTTGAGTCGCCTGCGTGCGGGGAGGGCGGTCGATGCTTGTTACATTTCGCGGGCGTCAGTGCCGCTTTTTTTGTCTGGGTCAATGGTCACCGGGTGGGGTATGCGCAGGATTCCCGTTCGCCGGCAGAATTTGATATTACAGATTTTTTGTTGCCCGAAGGGGAAGGGGCCAATCTGCTTGCGGTGGAAGTGTACCGATTCTGTGCCGGATCTTACCTTGAAGATCAGGATATGTGGCGGTTAAGCGGCATTTTCCGGGATGTGTTCCTTTATCAGACGCCGGCGTCCACGCTTTGGGATTTTCATATTGAAAATACGCTGTCCGAAGATTTTGGCGAAGCGCGGTTGAAAGTACATTACACGCTGCGTCAGATTGAATCACCGCATTCCAAGCTTCGTTTGCGATTGCATATCAAAGCGCCGGAAGCTGAGAGGCCTTTGGCTGCGCCTCTGTTGGATGAAGAAGTGCTGGCAGACACAGGCAGCACTTTGGAAGTCACCCTCTCTGATCCGAAATTGTGGTCGCATGAAAAACCAAAGCTTTACACTGCGCTTGTCGAGCTATGGGATGCGGAGAAAGGCGAGACGATGGAAACGCGAAAAGTCAGTCTGGGCTTTCGCCGCTTTGAAGTGAAGGATCTGCAATTTTGCATCAATGGGCGTCCGATCAAGGTGAAGGGGGTGAATCGTCACGAATCCAACCCGGATACCGGATATGTGTTGTCAGCTGCCGACATGGAAAAAGATATCGGCCTGATCAAGCAGGCAAATTTCAATTTTGTGCGTACGGCCCACTATCCGAATGATCCGCGTTGGTATGCTTTGTGTGATGAGTTGGGTTTGTTGGTGATGGACGAAGCCAACGTGGAGAGTCACGGATTGAGTTATCACAAACGGGTGCTGCCCGGGGATGATCCGCTGTGGGGGGCGATGGCGGTGGACCGGGTGCGCCGGATGGTGATTCGCGACCGGGGGCATGCCTGTGTGGCCATGTGGTCGCTGGGCAACGAGGCCGGATATGGCGACAGCTTTTTTGCCATGCGGGAAGCGGTGGTGGCTTATGATCCGGCGAAGCGGCTCATCCAGTATGCGGATATGAATTTGGTGGCGGACATGGACAGTCAGACCTATCCCACTCCGGCCTGGCTGGAAGCGCACGTACGCGGGGAGGCGGTGCGGAAAGGGGAGCATGGCGAAGAGGGCAGTCCGGAACAACATGGCGACTATCCTTCGGGACGTCCTTTCCTCACCAATGAATATGCCCATGCCCACGGGAACTCTCTAGGGAATTATCAGGAATATTGGGATCTCTTTGAGGCGCATCCTCAGTTGTGGGGCGGATTTGTGTGGGACTGGGCGGATCAAACCCTGCGCAAGCGGGATGCAGGGGGAAATGAGATTCAAGCGTATGGGGGGGACTTTGGAGATGAGCCGAACGATGGACGGTTCTGCTATAACGGCCTGGTTAATGCCAACCGGGAGCCCTACCCCCACTATTGGGAAGCGCAAAAGGTCCAACAGTATATTTCGGTTACCGCGACGGAGGATGAGCTTGCGACAGGTTGGGTAACGGTACACAATAAATTTGCCTTTTGTTTCCTCGATGAATTTGCGGGGGAGTGGCGGATTGAGAAAAATGGCCATCGCATCGCCCACGGTCCGTTTCCGCCCCTGGGGGTCGCGCCCGGTGAATCTGAAAAAGTGAAACCCGGGTTTCCTGAATCTCTACCCGTGGACAGGGGAGATACGGTCTATCTTTTTGTTACTTTTAAAAGGCATTCCGTCTGTAACCGGGCCGTGGGGAATCAAATCATCGCCTGGGAACAGTTTCTTCTGCATGCACCCGCTCCAGAAACGGACCTCCAAACGCCCGAAGAAATAAATCTGACCCTTCAGCAGAGCGACCAGAGTTACACGCTATCGGCCGCAGGGACCCGCGTGCACATTGATGGGGATTGTGGATGCATCACTTCCATACAAAAGGAGGGTCAGGAGTTTTTGATTACACCGATCACCCCCAACTTTTGGCGGGTGCCGACGGACAATGATATAGGATGGAAAGTACCGGAGCGGATGGGCGTCTGGAAAAAGGCGGTGGATCACGCGCAGTTACAATCGTTGCATCACCGCGCCGGTCCGGACGCGGAGCAGGTGACCGCGGACTGGATTTTCGATGCCCCGGCCTTGGCAGGGGTGGCGCTGGAATTTGTCTATACCCTTTTTGCTGACGGGGGGTTGTGTATTCAGTTTAATTTACAGCTTCCTGCCGGGGCTCCCGAACTTTCCCGCATCGGTTTGCAGTTTGAAATTCCGGCGGAACTGGAGAACACCCGCTGGTTCGGACGGGGACCGCATGAAAATTACGTGGACCGCAAAAATTCGGCTTGGGTCGGTGTGCATGAACTGCCGGCCAAATCCTGGGCGACCCCTTATGTGAGACCCCAGGAGAATGGTCACCGCTCCGAGCTTCAGTGGATCGAATTTTCCGATCCGCAATCCGCCGGAAGAAAGTTTACGATTCGGTCAGCGGGAGGACCGTATCCGGGGATCAGTATTTGGAATTGTGATGAACAGGATTTGGAGCAGACCGCACATGCCAATGAACTTCCGGTCCGGCCTGCCAGAACCGTCACGATTTCAGGTTGGCAAATGGGAGTAGGGGGCAACAACAGTTGGGGGGAAACCCCGTTGGATGTTTACCGGATTCAGGTACCCGGGAAGTATCAGTTTGCGATCGAATTGAGTGCCGGTTAGGAGGGGGGCGTCAATTCTCGCCATGGCCGATACCGGCAGACGCAACGCCGTTGGCGTAGATGATGTATTTTTGGATGAACCCAGGGTAGATCCTCCTGCGTCGGATCAACCCTGGGCTGAAGGGCGTAACGCCGTTGGCGTAGCTTGGGTTGGGGGGGGAGATCTTATCTGGTTTGGCGTATCTGGGGTTGGTGTGGTGGACTCAGGGTTGGTGTTTCTGGGTTGATCGGGCAGATGGGTTCGGTGGGTGAGTTGCATGGGTGTAATCGAAATAAGGTTCCCGAAACCCCTGCTACGCCAAAGGCGTTATGTCCTTCAGCCCAGGGTTGGTGAGCCTGCCCGAGCTGTCGCTCGCGACGGCCAGGGCACGAACCTACCCTGGGAATGTTCCACCCTGTGTGTTCTACGCCAAAGGCGTTGCGCCTGCCCTCTCCATATAAATGCTTGTGAAATGTATCCATTTGAGGGATCATCTATTCATGCCTCAATCGTTGTCCCATGTCATTATCCATACCGTATTCTCCACCAAAAACCGTCAGCCCTTTTTAAAAGATCCGGAGATACGGAACCAAACTTTTGCTTACGTAGGAGCCACGGTGAATACTTTGGGTTGTCAGTCGTTTATGGTCGGAGGCTATTGGGATCATCTTCATATTCTCAGCACCTTATCCCGGTCTATTTCCCAAGCAGAATTTGTGAAAGAAGTGAAGCGGTCGAGTTCGATCTGGTTTAAACATGAATATGGGGAGCCTTCGTTTTCATGGCAAAAAGGATATGGTATTTTTTCGGTTTCTGATAGTCGGGTTTCCGATGTGAAAGCCTACATCTCTAACCAAGAGGCTCATCATGGTAAGGTGACGTTTCAGGATGAATTTCGCCGCCTGTTACGTGCGCATAATGTCCCATTTGACGAAAAATATGTGTGGGATTGATGGCGGGCGTAACGCCGTTGGCGTATTTGGGATCGGTGTGGTGACCCAGGGTAGATCCTCCTGCGTCGGATCAACCCTGGGCTGAAGGGTGTAACACCGTTGGCGTAGCTTGGGTTGGGGGGGAGATTTTATCTGGTTTGGTTACGCCAACGGCGTTGTGTCTTTCAGCCCAGGGTTGGTGAGGAACGAGCCTACCCTGGGAATGTAATGATAGATATTTTATACGCCAACGGCGTTGCGCCTGTTGGGGTTTGGATTTATGACCGCGCGCTGCGCCAGCCCGTTCCCACCGAAACCACCTCTCATCCTGAAAGGAAGTGCCCAAAAAAAACACCGGACAAACCGCCCGGTATTTTATGTTTTCCTAAATTCGGAACGTTTACTTTCTACGTTTCCGAAGGACGTAAAAGGCGGACAATCCGCAGATCATCAAAACGACAGAGGAAGGTTCGGGGATCACCGCAAAGGAAAGCGTCCCGTCCATTTCACTGAAGGTGAGGCCGGAACCGTTGGTCCAGAGGTCCGGTCCGGTTTCGCTGAAACCTGTAATGTTAAAATTGCTACCGTAGGTCTCGGAAGCTGTAAGGGAGACGATGGACCAGGAATTGCCGTTAACGAGTGAGGCGCCTCCCAGATCGAAATCAAAGGTTCCGTCGAGCTCGATGCTGTCCGTGCTAATACCGTTGATCTGGTTGTTCACACCGTTGGCTCCGATGTAGAAGGTCATAGCCCCGCTTTGGTCGAGGGTGAAGTTCCCTTCATCAATAGTGAAGTCTCCGGTAGAGGTATTGCTACCATCGAGGGTGAGGGTATTGTCACCGGTTTTTACAAAGTCACCCGTACCGGTAATTGCCCCGCTGATGGAAGCGGCATTGTTGGTAGAGGTGAAGAGGAGAGTGTCATTGAGGGTGAGGGTGCCGTAGATTTGCCCGCCGGTGGAGATCGTTTTGCTGCCACTACTTCCTGAACGGACGGTGATGTTGTTTGCGTTGTCATATGCAGAGCCCATCGTGAGTTTTGCATTGGCACTGCCTGAGGTATCGCCCAGCAGGACGTCCCCTGAACCTAGACTTTCTACTGTGGATAACTCCCCGCGATTAATGATAGTGCCTCCTCTCCATGTGACCGTACTGCTGTTTTTCGAGATGGTAACCTTGTCCGTCGTATCGACCAAAAACGTCAGAGGCGCGTTTGTGGTGTCGAGGATGATGTAACTGAAGTTAATGCCTCCTGTTCCAGCCGAGTCCAGAGTAAGGGTGATCGCACCGCTTCCGGTGGTTCTGAGTTGGCGGGCACGTAGGACACTGCTGCTGTAATTGGTCCAAGTCTGGCTGGTAGTCAGATACGTATCATAGCTTCCCCCATTGTCGATTTGGGAACCTCCGGAACCTGTATTTACGGTGACACCGCCTGCGCCAATGTGCACATCACCCGATATTTTGGTATAACCGGTGGTATTGAATGTCAGCGAGTACGCATCGAGTCTACCCGTGGTTGAGATAGACCCACCGGTATTGTTCCCCGGGGTCGTGTTGAAATAGAGGTTGTCGGCATTGATATCACCTGGAGCGATGGTTGCCGCTGTTGTACCGGCGGCATCGGTGAACCAGTTTGAGGCTGTATTGGCGTTGCCGGTCACATAGTCAGCTCCCCAGTAAAAATCATCGGCGAATGCTGAGGTGACGCTGAGCGCCAAGATCGTAATCAATAGTGAAGATAGATTTTTCATAATGGGTTCTTTTGGAAGAGGTGAGATCTCAAAAAGACAAAGTAATATTTATTTACGAAAAAAACCTAGATGATTGAGTGTGTCAATAAATAAGATTACTTAAAATCGGGAATTATCCGTTTTGAAAATTTAGAAAGTAGGAAAATTGGACTGTGTTTTGATGGGCCGTAGGTATATTTATGAAATATTTCCCCGTAGTACCGAAAGAAGGTTAGAATGAATAAATTTGCCAAAGAAATAATTAAAATCTGCAAAGGTTTATGTTTATTGATGATTCTGTCTTGGGCTAAGGTTCCGGCAAATACGGTTCCTTTATATATGGTTAGTGAAGGTGAAGAAATTTACCGGCTCGAAGTCCCCGGAGGAAAGGTTGAATCGGCACAGGCGCTGATCGATGAGGCCCGCCGGAAACATCCGGAGGCGGTGTGGATGATAAAAGCTGCTGGGGATTTGTGGATTGAAGACAGACCTTTGAGGCTTGCGCCGCGTACGGTGCTGGTGCTTTCTCCGCAGGCGGGCGTTAAAGCGCGTCCTAACAGCAACGCTTCGGCATTGATTTATGTAGAGGATGCCGAATCGGTGGCGGTGGTTGGACATGGAGCTGAACCCGCTTTGATTGACGGGGGCGGGAAAAATTTGACGGGGATTCAGGTCCTCCGCGGCAAACGAATGGTCTTTGACCGTCTGCGTATCCGGAACTGTGGGCTGGCGGGGATTGATTTTGCGGGGGCCGATGCGGATGCGGTGAACGAAGCGGGCACTGCGACCCGCAGTCGCTTTGAAAACAATGGCGCCGGTCTGCGGGTAAGGAATACCGCGGGCTTTATCTGCGAAGACAATGTGTTCAGCGGTCAGACCGGAACCGCAGTTACAATTGAATCGAAGAGCAGCGTGGTGGTTCATAACCGTTTTGAAGGGAACCCATTGTCTATCCACTGCGGATCGGTGGGTTCGGTGATCACCCGAAACCGTTTTGGGGATGATCGGGTGCTGGCGTTCAGTCCGGCCAGTCGAGACAATCTGATGAGCGAAAATAATGGAATCCTCTCAGGGCAAACCCTGGTGCTGGACGGAAAGGATCAGCAACTCTTTCGGAATGCGTTCGATCAGGCTTCGTTGCAGGTTGCGGGCGCCGGGTCTATGGTGTTGGTGGCGAATAAAGGTCTGGATATTCCGGAGGGATCTCAGATCTCCGTTTTTGATCCGCCTACTTTCATGCGTCCGCATCAACGTGAACAGATTGTGCCGGGCCGGGGCCGCTTTGAACTGGAGATGGTGGGAGGCGATTCGCGGAAGAAAGAGGTTCCCCGGGATCTGGCGGAGGTGGGACGGGTTTTGCATCAAGCGCGTAAGGAACATCCCGATGATGTGATCGTGCTCCGGCTACAGGGAGAATTTGTGAGTCAAAGGCCGGAAGGTCTTCAGCTTCCGCCCGATGTTTGTCTGATTCTGGATGGACGGATTCGGGCGGATCCGGGAACGGAGAGTGAGCCTGCCTGGAAAGCGGACGTGCCTTTGACCCAGGTATTGCGGTTGCCGGAGAGTGGTTTTTGTGCGGTTTCCGGGGGAACGCTGGATGCCGGCCGCCAGGTGTTTTATCCCTTGAATGCAGAGGGGGGAGCATTGGCGCTGATTGAAGGGGTCAACCTTACCGCGGGGGCACGGGATGGACTGAACACGAAACAGAGAGGGCAGGTACCATTGTTTGTGTATCGCAACCGGGTGTTCGGGAATCGTCACCGGGGCATCTGGGCGCACGTGGCCCATCGCATTCAGGTTATCGACAATGTGTGCAGCGGCAATGGCATGGACGGTATTGATATGGATGCCTATGCGGCAGGGTGCACAGTGCTGTTTAATGTGTCCAGCGGGAATGGACGTCACGGAGTGTTTGTTGAAGAAGCCGTAAAGGGGACTTTGGTGGTTGGGAATGTGTTGTCCGGAAATAAGGATTCCGGGGTGCATGTGTGGAATGAAGCGGTGGTGGGAAATACGGGTGGAAACGTGATGGCGTCGAATATTTGCGACGCAAACGCACGGGGGGTGAGTGTGGGCGGACGTTCGGAAGAGAAAACCGCGCTCGGAAACTTCTTTTTTAATAATCTCTGTCGGGAAAACCGTTTGAACGGGATGTGGGCCGGCAATGTGCATGCGAAGGGAAACTATTTTTGTCGTAACCGGCTGGAGGACAATCAGGGTCCGCCTATTTTAGAAGCTGCCAACGCCCGCTATTTTAATCCGCCCATATTTCCGTAGGCGGGGTGTGGGATCTGATATGCGCCATCGGGAAAGGCCCGTATCCAAGGTCTTTATTACGCGCGGGACTTGACAGATCAAAATTGGTTGAATAAACCATTATAAACCAATCAGGTGATTAACTAAACCAATGGTTCTGTTATTGACCGCTCTGGAAGCGAATGGGGTTCTCTTGCACAGTACTTGAAACCTCTCACATCGAACAAAAACACATAGGACAAAAAAGGAATTAATCATGTATAAGCAATTTCCCTTGGTTTTAGTCAGTCTCCTTCTTTTCGCCCCCAATTTATTTGCGGTCATCAGTATTGAAACCGATGGCACGAACGCCGCCAATTTAACCAAAATTACTGTGGATGGAACCGAATATACTTCGTTTATCGGGGCGGAGGTCACAGCTTTCAATATGTATGGAAGTAATTTAAAGACCACTCAGATCTTCCCCAGTGGGGGGACATCCGAGGTGGGTGCGAATGCTACGAATCCCCTGGAAGATAGCAGTCTCACCTCAGGGTATACGGCATTGAGGAGCCTCAGTTTTAATTTTGATTCTGCAGTGGTGAACCGGGCGGGCGCGGATATTTTTCTGTTTGAAGTAAATCAGACTGAAACCAGTTATCTCACGTTGAACGTGACCTTGGATGGCACCACTATCGACTTCGGTAGTTCCGGGAATCCCTTCACGTCCATCATCGGAAGCAGCGCAACCTACGGGCTGAGTGAAAGTACTTATCGGACCACGGCAACAACCCTTGAGAAACTGGAAGCGATTCCCTCCTTTTCTACATTTGTAACCTCGGCTACGACCCCTGTTGGATATCTGGCGATTGATTTATCTGACTTCGGGGTCGCCGATGGTGCCAGTATTACCGACATTACCATTGCGGGTCACAGCACTGGCGCAGATGGTCAATATGACATCTCCGGGATTGTCGCAGTTCCTGAACCGTCCTCGCTGTTCCTGTTGCTGGTTGCGGGTGCTTCGGGGATGCTTCTGTGCCGGAGAAAACGCAGAGTCTGATCCCGGGTTTTGTGTACTCCTTCGCGTGAACGCTTCAGGTGAACCATCTGAAGATGGAACTCGGAACGTTCCCGCCGGCTCAAACACGGATTTCTGGTTCAGTTCCTTCTTCAGTCAGTTCAACGGAAAACCTGAGGTGATCCTGACAATACTTCCGATACGGGGAATTATCAAACTTTGAAGCTCAGTGCTTGATAGGCGGAAAATTTTCCTTCAATCTCTGCGCAGAATTATTTTGTCTCACCTGAGACAAATTATTTTTCTGTACTGTGGAGCTGATCGAAGAGGTCCAACTTTGTGACGGGGCGCGGGACGGGATCTCCATCAAGCAACGGGGCACTGCGTCGAATGCGTGCGAGTGCAATGGTTGAGATGTGAGTGTGGGCGGGCGTTCGGAAGAGAAGAAGGCACTCGGAAACTTCTTTTTTAATAATCTCTGTCGGGAAAACCTGTTTTGAACAGGGTTTGGCCCGGCAATGTCAGCTATTTCAATCCGCCGGCAGATCGTGCAGACCGCAGGCTAAAGGATTATTTACGAAATTAACATTGTTTTTAAATCTGTGAATCAATACTTTGATTGCACTATGGCCAGACCCGTCTCTATCAATGTTGCAGATATTGCAAGCCGCGCAAATGTATCGACCGCATCCGTTTCCCGGGTGATCAATAATCAGAGTGGGGTCAGTGAAAAATTGCGCTCTAAAATCTGGGCGATTCTGGAAGATGATGACCGCTACTCGGCGCATATCTCGGAACGCGGGGTTCGGATTGCGGTGGTGATGCAAATGGACCAGCCGCACGTGAATACCTTCATGTCCGCCATGTTGGCGGGGGCGGCAAATTATGCGCTGCAACGGAATGTGGATATTTCCACGGTGTTTGTGCAGCCTGAAGATAAAAAGAAAACGGATTTCCTGCGCCTGTTGCGGGACCGCCGTTGTGACGGGGTGATTTTACTGGTATCCAGTACTTTGTCGGCAGAGGAACTGACCCAGTTGTCAGATGCCCGGATGGCGGTGATGGTATTGAACGGTCGCTGCGACCACAGCAATATTGGATATTTGTATACCGATCCGAACGAAGGGATGACCTCACTGTTAAACCATCTTTCCCAGTTGGGTCATAAGAATATTGCGTATCTGTCCGGACCCCAATTTTGTGATTTTGACAACTCCCGCCGTTCCGAAGTTTTTATGGAGCATATGGCGAAAACAAAAAATCCCTTGGCGGATAAACTGTTGGCTACGCACATTCCGACCCGTTTGGCGCAAGAGGCCGGGTATTTGCAAGCGGTTGAAATGTTGAAACGCTGTCCCGAGACCACGGCTATGATTGCCAACAATGATGAAATGGCCTATGGGGCCTTCCTGGCCTGTCACGAAGCGGGAGTTCGGGTGCCGGAAGACATTTCCATTGCCGGCTTTGACGATTATGCGAACAGTCAATTTACGGTGCCCCCCTTGACCACGGTCCGTCAGCATTTGAACGAAATTGGTTATGAAGCGGTGCAGGCGATCGACGCCTTTGTTTGCGGATCGCTTGAGCATTTGCCCCGGCGGATGTTTAAACCCGAGTTGGTGGTGCGGGGCAGCACGGTGGCGGCCCGCAGTTTGAAATAAGAAATTGCATAGGGGGATGAACGGGGTTGTGGGGGGGATGAATGGCAGTCGCAACGCCTTTGGCGTAGATGATGTTTTGGGGTTGAGACCCAGGATAGGCCTCGTCACTCAGCCAACCCTGGGCTGAATGGCGTAACACCTTCGGTGTAGCAGGGGTTTTGAAACCCTATGGCCAATAAATACATATGAGAAAGTCGTATCGTCGTTGGCGCAGGAGAGGGTCTGAAAATCTAAACAACCTATATATGTGTATGACGTCATTTCACCAAAACCCACACCCGATTTGGGTACGCCAAGGGCGTTACGCCATTCAGCCCAGGGTTGGCCGAGCCTGCCCGCCTGCCCGAGCTGTCGCTCGCGACGGCCAGGGATGGACGCCTCAGCGGCCAGGGGGACGAGGCCTACCCTGGGAATGTTGCCCTATGCGATGCCTACGCCAACGGCGTTGCGCCTGCCGTGGTTTTATGCATGGCTTTGTCGAAATAGTCCGGCAAGTCTCTGGAAAGCACTTGACAGGCTCTTCACTTGTGTATTATTAATTACGTAATAAATAGAATTAATTACGAATGGTATTTTTTATATACGGACCCTGAATATCTGATTATTGGAGTAACTTATGACTTTTTTCTGTAAACGAACCTGCCTGCTTTTCTTCTTCCTGCAATCCCTCTTGGGCTTTTCCGGGGAAGGGAGCCTGCTCTCGAATAATATTGTGGAGGGAAAGTATAACCGGGACTTTCCGGAAAGCACAAAGTTGCAAGCCACGCAAATGACTGTGCAATGGGTGACGGAAGGGGAATTTGCCACGGATGCGGAATCGATTTCTACCGGCGGGCAGGGGGCGAAGGTATTGTTTGACGGCAATACGGGCAGCAACTGGAAAAGCAGGACTTACAGCAAGTGGAGCGGGGGTAAATGGGTTACCATCATTGCGGATCTGGGAGCCGTACAGACGGTGCAGACTTTTGAGATTTGGGCCCTGCATGAGGCGACCCGGAGTACCGGATCTTTCACGGTGTTGCTCAGTGAAGATGGAGAAAACTTTACGTCACATGGAACGGTAACCAGTGAAGATCAGGCAAAGCAGTCGAAACAGATCATTAAAATGACCCTGGCTCTCGATGCGCCGGTGAACGCGCGTTATGTGCAGTTCCGCATGGAGAGGGGGGCCGGGGCCAAGCAGCAGCAGATTGCTGAAGTTGCCATTTGGGGCGAAGCGACCGGAGAAGTTTCGAAAGCGAGTCAGCAATCCAAACCGCAAGTACAACCCAAACCACAATCCCCCGCGCCGGCGAATGTAAAAACGGCGACCGAGGTCATGGATTTGCATTTGCTCTCAAATAATATTCTTCCCGGGCGGAAGAACGACTCATTTCCTGCCGGAACCAAAGTGCAGGCGACAGATTTGAAAGTGACCTGGGTGAGTGAGGGGGAGTTTGCCACGGATTCAGAATCGATGTCGACCGGAGGCGAAGGGGCAAAGATGTTGTTTGACGGCAACACCGGTGACAACTGGAAGAGTCGGTCTTACAGCAAGTGGAGCGGGGGCCAATGGGTGACGCTGGTGGCGGATCTAGGATCCCCGCATGCGGTACAGGCTTTTGATGTGTGGGCTTTGCATGAGGCTTCCCGTGATACCGAAGCTTTTTCGGTGCTGTTGAGTGATGATGGCAAAACCTTCACCCCTCATGGGTTGGTTAGCAGTGAGGATCAGCCCCTGGAGAATAAAAAAATCATCAAGATGACACTGAAACTCGATGCGCCGGTAAAAGCGAGATACGTTAAATTCCGTATTCAGCGCCGCAAAAGTGCACGTCAGCAACAAATCGCAGAAGTTGCGATCTGGGGATCGCGTCCAGAGGAAGGGGTGCATTATCTGGGAGCGGACAGCCGTCCCAAAGTTCAGTTTAGGGTGGAGACGATTCAGTCGGGAGTGGTGAAAGTGGACTGGTCGGAAAACCGTCAAGTGCATGCAGGGGTCAGTAAATGGAATGTGTATGCCGGAGAAAAATCTTTTGACAGTGTGGAGGATGCGGAAGTGACCCTGTTAAAAACCGTGCCGGGAACTGCATCCCACACACTGGTATTCCCGATGCAACCGGGCAAAGAATATGTGTTCGGCGTGACGGCGGTCTATTCACCCGGAGAGTATGCGTTGGTGAATCCGGTACCGGTCAAAATGCCGCTGCCGTTGCAGTGCGACACCTTCGGGGACATGGTGGCGGTGAATCATTTTTGGGGAGGCGGCGGTCACCGGGTGAGCCGCGGTCCGGATCAGGAATCGTATGACAAAGTGGCTTTGGACCTGTTGGGGAAGTCGGGGATCAAACAGACCCGCTGGTGGTCGGTGGATCCGAAAATCTATCAGATGTTTTATGAAAAAGGGGTGGGGGTTTATACCTATCCGCACAGCCGCAATATTCAGGAAGCCTCCAAGTTGGGGGTTTATGCTTTTTCCGGTCCGGGCAACGAACCGGATTTAAAAACCACGCCGATTTCGACTTATGTAAAACACTTGAAAGGTGTTTACGAAAAAATGCAGCGGGAAAATCCCGATGCCGTGGTCTGCGCCCCTTCAAGCGGACTTGAAGATTCTTCCATCGCCTGGCTGGATAAATTTTACCAAGAGGGCGGGAAAGATTATTTTGATGTGCTTGATCTGCATACCTACTGCAAGATCGCGGGCGGACATGTGGTACCGGAGGGCTATCCCAAAGGGGCGCCGGAGGCGATGTTCGATAACATGCGGAAGATTCATGAGATCTTGGAGAAATACGAGGATACGGACAAGCCGGTCATTTCGACCGAGTTTGGATACAGTGACGCTTTGGTGAACAATCCTTCGGGACGGATCACCCCACGGATTAAAGCGGAGTATTTGGTGCGCGGACTCATCATCCATCACGCTCTCGGTTTTGACCGGGTGTTTATGTATTCCTTCTGGGATGAAGGTGAAGATATCAATTTCTCCGAACACCGTTTTGGATTGTTGGATTATAATTTGCAGAAGAAGGAGGCCTACTACGCGGTGGAGACATCGCTAAAAGAAATTGGGGACTGTGCATTGGAAGCACCGGTGAAAGGTTTGGCCTCCCCCTCATATGGCTATGTGTATGTAAAGGCGGAGGATGCCGGTCAGGTGGCGGTGATCTGGGACGGGGCCTCTCCGAAAGAGGGGGTGTTTCAAACAAGTTCCCCTTCGGTAAAGGTCGTGGATATGTTTGGCAATGCGGATGAGTTGTTGCCGGACGACGACGGAAAATTTTCGGTTTCCTTTGGTTCTTCTCCGGTGTATCTGCATACCGATGCACCGATTTCCGTGGTTCAGGTTTCGCCTGCCCGTGTGGTTGCCGGCGCAGGTCCGGTGGTGCCGTTGTTGGTTCAGAAACAGGTCATTGTAGCAGAGGATGCGGAAGGGGCTAGCTTGCCGGTGGAGTTGAGCAATCCCAATGACCGTGAAATTCCTTTAACTTTGGTGATCGTGGACAAAGAAGGGAAAACCCTGTCAGAACTGGCATTCACGGCGCCGGCTTTACAGACGTCATTGGCGGCAGTACCGCTACCACGTTTAAAAAACAGTACGCTTGATCGGCTGAAGCTGAATGTGGTGGAACCCCAACCTTCCGGAATTGGATCGCGGGTGACGACCACCGCCTTTTATCTGCGAAGCCTGCAGGCGGCCCCTGAGGCTGCGCAAACAAAAGAAGTGATGTTTCCGCTCATTGAGAATCCGGTGTACCTGTTAAGCAACGCCGACCTGGCCGTGACCATTGATGCCTGGCGCGGAGGCCGTCTGTTGGAATTTATTGACCGGAAGAGTGCAAGCAATCAGGTGCGCATTGATTACGGCGTACTGCCGAATATTGATAACATTCCTTTTGCGTTCGGGATCTGGGATTCCTTTAGTGGAAAATTAAAAAACGACCCCATGGAGATTGTGGAGGCCAAGGATGGACGTTTGATACTCACCGGGAAATCCGGTGCGCTGGAGGTGACGCAAACCTGGACCCTGGCTGGAAATACCTTGTCGCTTGCGATGAAGGTCGACAATCCGACAGGAGCAGAGCAGAAGTTTTCCTACCGCAGCCATCCGGAATACACCGTCGGTGGAGTGGGAGAGTCGGTAACGGATGTGCTGGGCTTTCCCCGGGAAAACCGTTTTGAAACCCTGCCGTTCTGGAGTGGGTTGGGTAAAAAAGAATCCGGTGAACTTTTCGGAAGCTGGTGGGCGGCGGTCGACACTGCAAACGGAATGGCGTTGAAGCAGCAGATTTCCGGAGAGGGCTGGGCGGAGCCGGGAATTTGGTTTGGTCAGGGACACTACAACGTGGAGCTGGCAACCGAACGAGGATTTGAAATTGCCGCCGGAAAATCCTGGGAGGGGACACTCGAATGGTCGCTGCATCATGTGGACGGCGGGGATGTGCAAAAGGTTCTGGAGTCCCTGCGGTAAATATAGCTGCAGACCATTTATGTGAATCAGGACGGGGATGGAAAAGTAGAGGCGCAATGGCGGTTCGGTCTGCATGAACGGGGCGTCATCGCTTTATGGTGCAGTGTGCCTTTGCAACCTCATGACGATGTGCTCACGGGCAGAGAACTGCGGGCTCCGGGACCCGTTTCCGCCTGGGTGGTGTTGTGTGGAGACCTGACCGACTATGGTTCGCTTGAAGCCTTTGCCCGTGAATGCCGGAAGAGAGAACCCCGTTTTGAACAGGCCGGTTACACCTTACATATGACAGAGACCGTCGCTACGCAATGGCTGGAGTAGATGGTCTGTTACCCGGGTTTATATTAAATATGGCGGCCGGATATACCATGTACACGTGGGGGAATCTCTGTAGAATTGAAAAGATATAAAAATCCCATAATTTTTTCTGTTTTACTCTAAAGGCACCCCATGAAAAAGAACCCATCCCCATTTTCCGTACGCTCCGGCAGACTTCTTACCGCCGCCTGTTTGGTCGTTTTATCCTTCCCTCTTGCTCGCGCACAAACGTGGACGCCGACGGCCACGGGCACCTATGATTGGGACAACAATGCGAATTGGAGTGCGAGTCCGTTTCCAAATGCAGTTGATGCGTCGGCAGCTTTTTCGGTTGATTTGGCCAATCCCCAGACCGTGAATTTGAATCAAACCATTACGGTGGGATCTATGAGTTTCCTGGATGATGGCGCGACCAAGGGTTCCAGTACTTTCAATTTGGCCGCGGGAACGAGTGGCAGTCTGATCCTTCAAACCTCTTCGGGCAATGCCCTGGTTTCCATGAGCGCTGCCGATTCTGCAAGAAAGCCCAATGTCACGGTATCAGCTGATATTACGGTGAACAGCAATACTACTTTTGACACTTCAAATAGTGGAAGCACCTCCAAGCAGTTCACATTGAGTGGTAGCTTGAGCGGTTCAGGAACAATCACCAAGGATGGATCGAAAGGCCGGCTTACGGTGACAGGAGACAACAGTGCGTATACGGGGACCTGGATTCTCGATGGAGGGGTATCGACCAGTTATTTCCGGGTCAGTGCCGATAATAATTTGGGAGCGGTGCCCGTATCTTCTACAAACAATATTATTGTCAACAGTAACGCCACCATGGAATTTACCCCCGGCACCTATACCCTTCATGCCAATCGGGATATTTTGGTGAACAGTGGATCATTGGCTCTGGCAGCCACTGCATGGAATACTTATGTGACCATTGCCGGGGATATCAGCGGGGCAGGAGGAATTACCCGTTCTGTGGATAAAGGGAACTCTCCTCACATCACGCTCTCGGGTAACAACACCTATACCGGACAGACCCGTATTACCCATGGTAGATTGCGGGCCGGATCTACCCAAGCCTTCGGGGTTGATTCGGAAGTTGTGATGGGAACAGGTACCTACGACAAGAACAACATATTGGACCTGAACGATTTCGATAACGCCATTGGTTCGCTGTCAGGGGGGAATACGACGAAGGGGCTGGTTGATCTGGGGTCTGCAACTCTCACCACGGGAAGCAATGATATGTCGACGAACTATTCGGGTATCATCTACGGCACCGGTGGCTTGACCAAGGTCGGCACCGGCACCATGACTTTATCAGAAGTGAACACCTACACCGGTGTCACGACGATTAATGGCGGCACCTTGGAAATTGATGCTTCCGAACGGCTCGACGATGCCAGCGCTCTGGTTTTGGGTGGCGGGACTTTTGGTACAGGCGGATTCAACGAAACCCTGTATACCTTAACGCTTAACAGCAACTCAACTCTCGATTTCGGTGCCGGAACTTCCGCGCTGGCCTTTGCCGACAGTTCTGCGATCAGCTGGTCCGGAACGTTGGCACTTGCGAACTTCGATATTGGAACCGATTCTTTGCAATTCGGCGCTTCCGGGGCGGCCCTTACGGCAGGACAACTGGACGCGATCTCCCTGGATGGTTATTCGGCATCGCTCGACGCCGGTGGTTTCGTGACCTTTGCCGTTATCCCCGAGCCATCCACTTTTATGCTGGTCGGCATTTCCATGATGGCATTGGTGGCTTCGCGTTCGCGCAAACGCAACTGAGCTCCGGCCGGACTTAAACCGGCATTCAGAAATTTATTATCCCGCTGGTTATGAAGCGTTTTCGATCGGATCACAGGATCTGCCCGGAATGGCACGTACTTAAGCCATATTTGGTATCAAAATGATGAGAAACATGCCCCCGGATGGTGGGCAACGCAGTAAGCCCGGGGTAAA